>NZ_VMMZ01000023.1:0-40852 GCF_013277475.1 Streptococcus sp. k-628 | reverse complement strand
GCAGGTTGCTCAAAGCACCGCTTTGAGGTTGCAGATAAAGCTAACGTGGTTTGAAGAGATTTTAGAAGAGTATGACATCTTCTTAAAAAGAAAATTGAACCAGATCACCTTCTGCTGTTGCCACCGAAATACAATCTTTCTCTATGCATTTCACTTTTACTTTTTCTTGATTCACTTCAATCACACTTTTTTCAATACCTGAATAAGAGACTCGCAAATCTCCTCCACTCCTTGATAAAATGGTCATCTGTAAAAGTTTTTTATCCTCCCACCTCATGCTCACTTCAAAATGTCCACGTGCCATTAAGCCTGAAACGGAACCTCTTGACCATGCATCGGGTAGGGCGACTAGAGGTACCAGATAAGCTGCATGAGACTGGAGTAACATTTCTGCCATGCCACTGCTAGCACCAAAATTACCATCTATCTGAAAAGGAGGGTGGCTACACCAAAGATTTGGCAAGGTCGATGACTTTAACTGCTCTGCTAATAATTTATGGGCTCGATTGCCATCTCCCAAACGCGCCCAGAGATTGATCTTATTAGCCTTGGACCAGCCTGTGCCGCCATCTCCACGATCATTGAGGCTAGCACGCGCCGCATCAAGATACTCTTGTCCTTTGTAGCTAAAGAGATTGCCAGGATAGAGTCCCACTAGATGGGAAGCGTGCCGATGCTGGGCCTCCACCTTCTCATTTTGAAAATGCTGCTCTTCCTCCTCATACCACTCCCTGATTCGACCAGATTGAGTGATTTGCAAAGGATTTAGTAATTCAAACTTCTCCTTGACCTCAGTCAACAAATCCCCATCCAGACCCAATTCCTGAGCAGCCTGAATAAAATCATGAAATAATTGCCAAATCAGAGATTGGTCATAGGTATTGCCAATCGAAATCGGCCCATGTTCTGGGGAATAAGACGGAGAAGATACCCATCGCTGCGCCTGTCTATCCTCATGTAAAAAATCATTCCAAAAACGTACCGTTTCCCTCAACATGGGATAAATTTTCTCCCTAAGATAGTTTTTGTCCCTATAAAATGTATAGGCTTCATAAACGGTTTGCATCATCCATGCATTGACAGCTGGTGACCAACCCCAATAGTAATCCCAACCAGGTGCCGTCCAGCCAAAAGGAGTCGCTTGAGTATGAACCAACCAACCATTCTCCTCCCCTTCCTGAGAGACGATTCCTGCATACCTTGCAGCCGCTAGACGACCATAGACACGCAAATCATCGATATAGTTGATGACTGGGAAAGCCGTCTCTAGGAGATTGGTAACATAGGCTGGCCAATAATTCATCTGAAGGTTGATATTCAAGTGATAGTCCGAATTCCAAGGAGGATTATCGACCGCATTCCAGACTCCCTGTAGGTTAGCTGGTAGAGCATCTGAGCAATCTCTAGAAGAACTAATCAATAAATACCGCCCATACTGGAAGAATAGCTCCTCCAAAGCCTGCCCCTCTTGTGGCTTATAATTTTTTAACAAATCATCTGTAGTGGATGCGTCAACATCAGCTTCCAAATCCAATTGAACACGCTGGAATAAGGCTTGGTAGTCCTGAATATGCCTTGATTTCAATTGGGTATAGCCCTTTTCTTTAGCTATCTCCACCAAGTCCTTTACTTGCTGCTCTAAATCTATTTTCTTGCGATAATTGCTAGCAGGATTTTGGGCAAAATTCGTCTTAGCTGCCAAGAAGAGATTGGCATAACTGGCTCCTGATATCTGAACCTTATCCGACCAGACCCTAATGTCTCCATCCGTTTCCCAAGCTAGATAACTAGCAAACCGCAGATCGTTATCCTTAACTCTTCCATTCATCAAGATATGAGAATCAGTAATATCCAGCTGGCACTCCTTGTAATCAGATTTTTCCTGCTCATACTTTCCATCAGAAGCCAAATCACGGGTCAAGGACAGTTTTATAGTAAAATCTAGAGTTTCCGCCCCTTCCTTAGTAAAGCGTTGAACCAAGAGATCATCTGGAAAACTGGCAAAGGCTTCACGTTCAAATCTCGTCCCCTTATAGGCATAGGAAGTCGTAGCCAGCGCCTTACTGATATTCAACTGTCTCTGGTAATCCGTCACCTGAGACAAAATCGTGCCTTGCTGGCTAAATTCAATGAAAATATCTCCAAAAGATAGATAGGTTCCGTATTGACTTGTTTTTGGCCCGACCAAATGCTGTTCAGCCAATTCCTTAGCCCGATTGTAATCTCTCTTTTCCAAAGCCTGCCGAATCTCAGCTAAAAAATTATGCTTATCTTGAAGATTTCCACCCTGATAATCTGAACTATCAGGAAGTGGACCTCCAGACCAGAGACTTTTTTCATTGAATTGAATCCGCTCAGCCCCTATAAGGCCAAATACCTTTGCCCCTAGAGAACCATTACCTATCGGTAAGGCCTCTTCTTCCCAACCCTTATATGTTGTCGACGCTGGTTGCTTGTAGGCCAATACATAATCTTGTTTTTTATTCCTTATCATACTACCATACTAACATAAAAAGCCTAGAAATCAATCCTAGGCTTACAATTTTTTATTTTCCAAGGTAGTATTCAGAAACGACGTTCAATTTTTCGTCAAATTCGAATACCAATGGTGGGAAGTTAGGAATTTCCACGTCCATGATTTCGTCATCTGACAAACCTTTGATGTGTTTTACAAGGGCACGGATTGAGTTACCGTGAGCTCCTACGAATACGTTTTTACCATCTTTAAGAGCTGGAGCGATTTTATCTTCCCAGAATGGAAGGGCGCGTTCCAAAGTCACTTTCAAGTTTTCAGCATCTGGGATAACTGAGTCGTCAAGTGAAGCGTAACGACGGTCTGTGTGAGCTGAGTGCTCATCATCACGGTCCATGTTTGGAGGCAATACATCGTATGAACGACGCCAGATGTGAACTTGCTCATCACCAAATTGTTCAGCAGCTTCAGCTTTGTTTTTACCAGTCAAACCACCGTAGTGACGTTCGTTCAAGCGCCATGATTTTTCAACTGGAACCCACAATTGGTCAGAAGCTTCAAGAGCCAAGTTCGTTGTTTTGATAGCACGTTTCAATACTGAAGTGTAAGCTTGGTCAAATTCGATACCAGCTTCTTTGATCAATTTACCAGCGTCAATCGCTTGTTGTGTACCTTTTTCAGACAAATCAACATCAGCCCAACCAGTGAAAAGGTTAGCTTTGTTCCATTCAGACTCACCGTGGCGAGCAAAAACCAATTTTACCATTAGATGGATTCTCCTTTAAATTTTCCGAGGTTTCCCCTCGTTTATCTATTCTATTTTACACAATTTTTCACAAAAAAGCTAGTCAAAACCAAAAAGGAAAGAGTTTCACACATGAAGAAACGAAACCTATCTTCATGTGCTACCCTAATTAGTAAATTTATTTTCCTCATCAAAAATTGAACTTCTAAAATCATCAGTTTTATCTAGATAAGCTTTGAAAATAGCTTTTTTAAGTTTGTAAACTTTACTACTTTCTTTTGGATATAATATTGAAGCATAATTAGTAGCATCCGCCTGAACCGCTTCTTTAATTATATTTCTTAACTTAGCAATACTATCAATAGTTATCGTCTCTTGACGTCCCCAATTATTAGGATTTATAAAGCTAATATTTGTTAAGTTATTAAATTTATTTTCTCGTTCTTTATACATAGCTTTTTTAAAATCAGCCCAAGATGAATACTGGTTATTAAATATCTTATTAAGCACTAATTTATCAGTTACCAATCCTACTTCTTTACCGTATGAATTAATTTTACTTCCATTAGCTTTCGCTTCATTTTCATATTGGTTAGAAATATATGGTACCATACCTTCTTTATATCCTTTTGCAGCTAATAGTTCAAATGCCATACGACGAGCCATTAAATCACCCGGAGTCCCTTTATCACTACTTAAGGCAGAATATATTGGCGAGAAAAGATTGATTGTGTAGTATCCATTTCGTTTATACTCACCTTCATCAATATACCCTCTTCTTGTGATTATATCGTTTTCTATTAAACTATTGAAAGAGGTTAACTTATTAAGCTCATCAGGTTTTAATCTACGGACTACATTCGTTGCATAAACATCATTTCCATCAGGATCAGGTTTATACTCATTCTCTATTTTCCTTAATAGCTCACCTTTCTCATTGGCACCTAAGTTAACTACTGCTTCTCCTTCTAATTTTTCAAGTATATAAACTAAATCGAATAAGTTATGCATATATTTACGCAAGTCTTCTGCATTATTAAATCGTTGAGTTGGATTTTTCACTTGTAGTCTATTAGCATTTTCCGCTTCATCATATTTCAATACAGAGTTTATCGTGATTGTTGCATCATCTGGATGATCGGGAGCTTGTAATAATCCTTTTGCATAAAACTCTGGTCCAAGCCCATTTCTTCTTCCATATCCTCCAAGATAAATTTCTCTATCTGAGTTGTGTGTCATTTCATGAGTATATGTTACTGCGCCAGCCTTATCAAGCATACGATAAGCCATATAGTAGAACGCATCTCCCGTAGCATATGCTCCGTGTCCATTATGAACAACATTATTCCCCGCAGGACCGAAGAAATGTTTTATTGCTGGATGATCAGTTTCAAAATCTGCTTGACTAGTATTTTTATCTTTATCATTACCAAATCTAAAAGAATCATATACCAAAATACTTCTAAACAATTTATCTTTTTCTTTCGTATCTAGTATTTTGTACCAATAATCATAATGATCTCTAAATCGTTTAGCCGCTTCTTGTGCATTATCTTCTACAAATTTGTTTAACTTTTCTCCCTTAGGATATTCTGAACTTCTATATCTGTCATAGGCTCCAAATCCTATAGTTGAAATATTCGCTATCATAAACACTGATTTTTCAGGTAGTGTTAATAACGGTAACACCATACTTTGATATTTCCAAGAAGGGCTAGTTAATCTATCATATACTCCAATAGAATACTTCGTCCCTTCCTTAGATTGTTTTTCGCTTACTTCAGGAATTGTAGATTTTTCTTCTACTATATAAGCTTTAGATTGTTCTTTAAACCATTCGTTATTTGTTTTATTCGGCACTAAAACTTTTCTATATTTTTCCAATGCCTCAAATAAACTCTTAGTTCCATAATTTTTTGATAATAATACATTATAAGTAATTACATTATTTTTAGCTAATAAATTGTTAAATCCTGATTTACCTAGCTCAATAACATTATCTAATGCAGAACTATTAGATTTACCAAAGAAATCTAAATGATATAATACTAAATCTTTTGTACTTGCATTATCATATTTAAAATTATACCAACGTTCAAGATATGTTAAACCTAAAAGCAACGCCTCTTTATTATTCTTAATTTTTTCTACTACATAATTATCTATTATCGAATTATTATTTTCAGCTATTGCCGCATCTGCAGAAAGAAGTTTTGATAAAGTATCTTCAATATTTGCTTTTGTTTTATCGAACTGTTCATCTAGATATAATTCTGTTAATTTTATATCATTAGAAATATCTAATACTTTTCTAACATCAGCTGAATTATATTGAACAGATTTCAGATCATTTAAAACAGATTTTACAATATTATTGTAATTATGTAATAACGTATTAGGTGTGTATATTAATTTTGTATTAGTTATTTCGTATTCTGCTACTTTAGAGAAATCTTGTAGATATTTTATATCTAATGTTTGAGAAGTATTATCTGAATAATGTAGTAACAACTTATTAATACTAGCTTTATGTTTATTAATATCAGAAATTACTTCTTTGTCATGCATTGAAACTACAGACACAAGATCCTTAGTATATAAAGCATTATTAGTATCCACTAAATTACCATACTTAACAATAGTCTCTCTGTTATAAAATGGCAGTAATTTTTCTATATTTTTATACACCCTTAACCTAGAAACATCAACATCTTTTAATTTACTATAATCCGTTCCATATTTAGAAGAGAAATTAAAGTCCTCAGTTTTAATATTATTTTTAGGAACAAGTTGAGCTTTTTTCACATTAATCTCATCCGCTTCTAGCACAGTTCCTCTTTGCTCTTCAGAATCTTTACTAAGTACTTCGTCATCTACTTGAACTACTTTTACCACCTTATTATTTTTATTACTATAAGTGTTAGTTGCTTTTATACCATTAAAATCATAACCAGCAATAGCATTACCGTTAGTAACATTGACATCGCTTAATACATCAGATAGTCGACCTGAATTTTCAACTTCACCTGAATTATCCCAAAGATTACCTACAACTCCTCCTACTTTACCAAAAGGCTTCACATTGTTAAGATTTCCTTCAACGTAACTATTACTAATTCTAGCACTTCTATCAACAACCCCAGCTATACCACCAACTGTTTGGTCCCCTTGATTAGCGTTTGTCGCCATATCGATAGATGAAATTGAGTTTTCTATTAAAGCACCAACACCTGAAAGTTTGCCAACTAAACCACCTATTTGATAAGTAGCATTTGTATTATAAGTATTTGTTATTCTACCTGTAAAACTACTATTAGAAATTGTAGAGTCAGTTACTTTTGAAACCAAACCACCAATGCTACGCTCACCAGCAATTACACCTGATGAATGAACATTTGTAATTGTAGTACCATTATTCGCCTCTTTCGCTATTGTAGCAGCATCTTCTTTCAAAGAAACATTAGCTTCTTTTATTGAAAGATCTTGAATAGCAGCATGATTTAAAACTTTAAATAACGGTTTTTTCAAGTTATATATAGCATAGTTCTTATCATTGTTTGTACCTATTAATGTACCACTAAATTCTTGATTTATATAACTTTCTTGACCATCCGAAAGTTCTACTTCACGAGCATCCATAGTTGCTCCTAAACGAAACGTACCATGTAAATTTCTATTCATTGCTTCTACTAGATTTTTAAATGATGTATAAACTTCGTTTTCACTATTAATAGTTTTTGGTAAATAATAAGTATAATTTTCTACAGTACTATCATTTTCATGTTGAATTAAATCATTTGCTCGACCAACAATTTTATATACTTCTTGATTATCTCTTCTGACACTTGTAATACTTGAGACAGGTAACATCACATCTTTAAACTTCTCTGATTTTACTTTCATAAAGTAGTTACTAGGATTATTTGGAACCGTATCAAATGAGGTTACATGTCGATATTTATTATTTTCTACTGTAAATAATTCCACATTTGAAATATTCCTAAGCTCTAGTTTCTTGTCGACTTGTTTTTCTTCTGCTTTTGGTGCTGATTCTTCTTTTCCTGTAGATGTTCCTTCTGTTGACGCTGTTGGGTCTGATCCTACTTGTACAGCTGGTTCATCACCCTGTGGTTTTTCTGAATCTGAATTAGATGATTCTGAGTTTTCGTTCACAGTCGAAGCTTCAGTATTTTGTGAATTTGTTTCTTCTTTATTGCCTTCTGTTACTGAAGGTGATGACTCTGAATTACCTGAATCATTTGTAGCATCTACAGATGGAATAGTTGAAGTTTCTGACGTTGGTTCGGATTTATTTTCTTCTCCAGCTGGTTGTGTAGCTGGTGACCCACCTTCAGAGACAGTTTCTGAAGCCGGCTGTTCTTCTGTAACTGTTGTATCCCCTGCAGATGAATCTTCTTCTTTCGACTCTGATTCTGATGGTACTTCTGAAGCTGGGGTTGCCGCCTCTGGCTCTTCCGCTTTTGGTGCTGTTGCTGTTTCCGTAGTTGCAAGTTCTTCAGCTTCCGATGTTGAATCTGTTTCTGCTTCTACAGCTGGCTGCGTAGCTGTTGACTCCCCTTCAGAAGCAGTTGATGAAGATTCAGTTGAAGAAACTGAATCCTCCGCTTTACCTTCTTCTCCTGATTCTTTTGGTGCTGGGGTTGCTTCTGCTATTATTCCTGGTTCTTCAGCTTCTTCCGTTGCTTCGGCTTTACCTTCTTCTCCTGCTGGTGTTGATTCCACAGTTGCAGATGTTCCTGGTTCTGCTGACTCTTCTGCTTTTGCTTCTTTTTCTGTTGCTTCTGGTGTTGTTACCGCTTCTTCTTTAGACTCAGCTGACGGTGTATTTGTTGCGCTATCTTGTTTTCCTGTCTCCTCAACAGAGGTTTCTTCTGCTGGTTGGCTTTGTTCTCCTGAAGTTGTAGCCTCTACCACTGGTGCTTCTGAAACTTCTGCTTTTGGTGTTGTTCCTGAAGCTTCTTCTGTTGAACCTAGAGTCGCTTCTGAACTTCCTTCCGCTGCTGGTGCACCTGTTGTAGCTACTTCTGAACCTGTTCCTGCTTCTTCAGTTTCTTTTACTTCATTTCCTGCTGTTGTTCCTGCTTCTTTTGGAGCTGGTTTCGCTGCCTCTGACTCTGTTCCTTTTGGTTCAGTTGCTACTTCTTCTGTTGAAGCTGGGGTTTCTGGTTTTGATAGTGCTGGGGTTTCTTCTACTGGTTGACCGTGTTCTCCTGCAGTTGTACCCTCTACCGCTGACGCTGGCTCTTCCGCTTTCGGTGCTGGTGTGGCTGGCTTCTCTTCTTTCAGTGTTGGAGTCGCTGGCTTCTCTTCTTTTGGTACAGCTGGTTTCGCTACCTCTGGCTCTGCTGATTCTGTTGCCACTTCTGCGTTTGATTCAGCTGGTGTTACCACCTCTGGTGCTGTTTCTTTTGGTGCCGGTGTAGTCGCTTCGTCTTCTGCTTTTGGTACTACTGGAGCTTCTGTTTCTTCTTTAACTTCTGGGCTTGTCACAGCTGGTGCTACTGGGGCAAGTTCTTCAACTGATTCTTCCGCACTTTCCACTACTGGTGCTGATACAGGCTGATAAACTGGGCTATAGTTCACAGTCATTTTTTCAACTTTCTCAGTGACATCTGTTAATTCAAAGGTAACAGCTTTTGTTTCCTGATCTTTCTTGAGCAAGACCTCGTAAGTGCGAACTTCGCCACTTGCACCACTTTCTTTGATGACAATCTTGTGTTTTGTGACTGTATCTGAAACCGTTTCAGCTTCGGTAAAGTACAATTCATTGTGTGGTAAGAATAAATTCTTACCTGAAGCTTGATTCATTTCTTGGAGTACATCTACCGGGATATTGCTTGCTTCGCTGATAACACTTAATGTATCTCCCCACTTAATGACATACTTAAATAAATCACCTTCTTTTTGAAGGTCAGCTTTCACTTCCTCAACTGTTCTGGCTACCCAGACACCATCTTGTTCACTGGCTGATACAGTTGGAGCTAAAAAGCCCAGACCCAATAAAATCACACCTGTCGCAACAATTGCACCAGTTCTTAATTTTCTAAAGCCACGGAGAGATAATGTTCCTCTAACATTTGTTTGTCTCATAATGTTTATTTTTCCTCACTAGTTTAAGAAATCGCAAGAAAAACAATCTTGCGATTTTAGCATACTTACTTTCTCCTAGTATTAGCAAAACCAATTCTCATCAAACTTTAGCATCTCACAAGAGAGATTATAAACTTGGAATAACTGATTTTTATATACTAGACGCATAGAAATTTTTCAACCTTATTTCTCTTCAAATCCTTCTGCGACAGCGTCCGCAAAGTTTTCTTCTACGATGCTTGCACAGTGGTCACAGATAACTGCGTGGTAGCTGCGTTCTGCTGTTGTTGGGTCGATACGACGGCAACGGTCACATACTTGGCCTGCAGCGCGTTCAACTGTAAAGGCAACATCTTCAAAGCTTACTGCACTCTCTGGAGCTGGTCCTTCATCGATGGTTAAGTCTGACACGATCAAAAGTTGAGCTACATTGCTGTTTACTGCTTCGAGTAGAGTTTTCACAACTTCATTTGGATAAACTGTCAAGTGAGCTTCAAGTGATTTACCGATTACTTTGGCATTACGCGCTTCTTCCAAGGCTTTTTGAGCTTGTCCACGGAAGTCCATGAAGGCAGCCCATGTATCCAAGATTTCTTCTTGGTTAGCAAAAGTTTCCGCTTCTGGCAATTCTGACAATTGAACGAAGTCTTCGGCTTCAAACTCTAGATATGACCAGATTTCTTCCGCAGTGTGAGGAAGGATTGGTGTCAAGAGTTTGGTAATTTTCACAAGAATGTCATAGAAGACAGTCTGCATTTGACGGCGTTCCAATGATTTGGCACCTTCGATATAAACAACATCTTTGGCAAAATCAAGGTAGAATGCTGACAAGTCAACGTTGATAAAGTTCACCAAGGCCTTATAGATTGTCAAGAATTCAAAGTCCGCATAGGCATCACGAATGGTCTTGACAAGCTGGTTAAAGCGAATCGTCATGTACTTATCAACTGAGCGAAGCTCTTCGTATGCTACTGCGTCTTGAGCTGGGTTAAAGTCAGATGTATTGGCAATCAAGAAACGAAGGGTATTACGAATCTTACGGTAAGTTTCAGAGACTTGGCTCAAGATATCCATAGAAATACGCACGTCGTTGCTTGAGTCTACACTTGTTACCCAGAGACGCAAGATTTCAGCACCAAATTGTTTTTCAACATCGCTTGGAGCAATGGTATTTCCAAGAGATTTAGACATCTTCTCGCCTTTACCATCAAGGGCAAAACCTTGTGACAAGATTTGCTTGTAAGGTGCTACACCATGGTTGGCAACAGATGTGATGAGTGATGAGTTGAACCAACCACGATATTGGTCTGAACCTTCTAGGTAAAGGTCTGCTGGGTAAGTCAACTCTGGACGATTTACCACAACTCCATTCCATGATGAACCTGAGTCAAACCAAACGTCCATGATATCTGTTTCTTTTTTGAACTCACCATTTGGTGAACCTGGATGAGTAAATCCTTCTGGCAAGAGGTCCTTAGCATCACGTTCCCACCAAATGCTTGAACCATGTTCTTCAAAGAGTTGAGCTACATGCTCAATAGTTTCAGCTGTCATAATCGCTGTACCGTCTTCAGCGTAGAAGATTGGAAGTGGAACACCCCAAGCACGTTGACGAGAGATAACCCAGTCACCACGGTCACGAATCATGTTGTAAAGACGGACTTTACCCCATTCTGAGTGGAATTTTACTTTTTCAATTTCATCCAAGATTTCTTGACGGAATTTTGATACAGAAGCAAACCATTGTGGAACTGCACGCCAGATGATTGGTTTCTTAGTACGCCAGTCAAATGGGTATGAGTGAGAAATTTCTTCTTGGGCAAGAAGGAGGTTACCAAGTTTTTCAATAACAGTTGGAACTACCTTGTCATAGAATTGACCTTCAAACTCAGGACCAGCATTCTTCATCATGATACCACGTTCGTCAACAGTCACTGCGACTTCAAGACCATTAGCAATACCGACATTGTAGTCGTCCTCACCAAAACCAGGAGCTGTATGGACGATACCTGTACCAGAGTCAGTTGTAACATGGTCACCAAGGATAACCAACTCATCTACAGCTGTATCCCATGGGTGTTCTGTTACGATGTGGTTCAATTCTTGACCACGGTAAGTTGCCAACACTTGAACATCAGCCCAACCAAATTTCTCAGACAAGCTAGTCAATAATTCTGCAGCAACCACAAACTTACGAGCTTCACCGGCAGGTTGAACCAAAACGTAATCAATATCTGCACCAACAGTTAAACCACGAGAAGCTGTGATGGTAAATGGAGTAGTTGTCCAGACAACGATGTAAGTATCTGTATCTAGAACCCCTTTGCCATCTTTTACCTTATTGGCATAGTAAAGGGAAGTTGAAACCAAGTCATGATATTCAATCTCTGCTTCAGCAAGGGCTGACTCAGATGACCAAGACCAGTAAACTGGTTTTGCACCACGGTAGATATAACCTTTATTAGCCATCTCACCAAATACACGGATTTGGGCTGCTTCATAATCAGGAGTCAAAGTCACATATGGATTTTCCCAGTCACCAGAAACACCCAAACGTTTAAAGTCTTCACGTTGTTTATCTACTTGAGAAAGAGCGTATTCACGACAAAGTTTCAAGTACTCAACCAAGTCCATTTCTTTACGTTTGACACCTTGTTTTGCCAAAACTTGCTCGATTGGCAGACCATGAGTATCCCAACCTGGGATAAATGGTGCGTAAAAACCTGACATAGATTTTGAACGAACAATGATATCTTTTGAAATCTTGTTCATAGCATGTCCAACGTGGATATTTCCGTTAGCGTATGGAGGGCCATCATGCAAGGTGAAATGAGGTTTTCCTTGGTTCAATTCTTGACGACGTTGGTAAAGTTTTGCATCTTCCCATTCCTTTTGCCAAACTGGCTCTTTGGTCGGAAGTCCTGCACGCATTGGGAAAGCTGTTTTCCCAAGATTAAGGGTATCTTTGAGTTTCATGGTATCTCCTTTATAAATAATCACAAATTAAAAACCACGACTTCCAAAAAGGACGAAAATCGTGGTACCACCTTTATTCGGAAAAAGATTTAGTCTTTCTCCCTCTTATCCCGTAACGTGGGGAACGTCAAATCTTACTCCATTCAGACTTGATTGTTTGAGAGGATAATCTTATCATTAGGGAATGCAGGACTCACACCATCTCCTGCTCGCTGGAAATATAAGGATAAGATATTGTTCTCACATCGTTTCTTATAAAATTGTAACGGATTCTTGCGGTGCTTCAAATCCTGGTGCTGAATCAAACGTTTCTGTAGCTGGTGTTGGAGCCGAAGGATGTACTGGAGCTACTTCTGGTTCTTCGTACATTGGACCAACTGGATGAGCAGGCTCTTCTTCCATTTGAGGACTCACTACAGGAGTTGGATTTCCCACTTCCTGTTTAGCCTGAGCTTCAAATTCAGCCAATTCTTTATTGGCTGCCTCAATACGAGCTTGTAACTCTGCCATTTCTGCTTGAGAGAACTGACGTGTCATATCAATTGGTTCTTCCTCAATTGGAGCTGGAATCGGTTCTCCAAGTACTTCGCTAAGCACTTCTTTAAAGGCTTCATCACTGGTTTGAAGATAAGTAGCTGTTGGACGGAGAATATCTTCCCAATCTGAAGATTCAACAATAGCCAACTGACTCTCAATTGTAGATTTGAGACGTTGGTGGAAGACACGGCTCTTGTTCTTCAATTCTTCTGTTTCAACAGCAACTTTCTTAGCATTGTCTGTTGCTTGACGAAGAATCTCGTTTGCCTTATATTTAGCTTCTTCCAACAAGCGTTGCGCATCTTGTTCTGCTTGGTGAACGATATTGTTTGAACGTTCATGTGCCGCTTGTTTCACTCGCTCAGCTGTGTCTTGGGCAATCAATACAGACTGGCTCAATGAATCTTTCATCTCATCAAAGTAAGACAAACGTTCTTCTAAACTCTTAATACGCAAATCTTTATCATGATTCGCACGAACAAGATCTTCGTAATCACGAACTACAATATCTAAAAATTCATCGACTTCTTCTGGATCAAAACCTCTGAATCGAGTCCCAAAGGTCTTGTCCTTTATTTCTAATGATGTAATTGGCATTCTATTCCTCACTTACTTAATAATAACTGGACGGTTATTTTTTTCTTCTCTTTTTTTGTTTGTCCCTTATCTTGAAGCAATCTCAAGCGCCCAAATTTTCTCACACTAATCAAGTCTCCAACTTGAACAGTATAATCTGATTTGTCTACCACATGATAATTTACTTGGACAAGTTTCTTTTCAATCAACTGGTTTGCCTGATTCCTTGATAGTTTCAAAACATTTGATAAAAGAACATCTAATCTAAAACTAGACACAGATAAATCCAGTTCTCGATACTGTTCTAGCTTATCTATTTTCTCGGTGAAAGGACGTTCCTCCAGCGAAACGGATATACGGCCAATTTTCTTTAATCCATCTTGAAAGAGAAGAAGAAACTGCTGATTAATCATAATCTGCGCCCGTTCTTCATATACTAGGATATCTCCAAAAAGTTTCCGTTCAATTCCTAATTGATTGATGACTGTTCCTAAAATCTTAGCATGCGTTAAGTGTTCAAATTTATTGGAATACACAATTTCTTGGAGAGATATTTCAAAATCTGAAAACTCTGGCTGGAAATAATCTGGGTATAATAAAACTCGAACATACTCACTCGAGACGAATTCCCCACTACTGCTACAAGCAAGACCATAGGTTTTGGCCAAAATCTTTAATAGCTTCTCCTGATGAGGATTGATAAAAGGAGTTAAAAAAGGAGCATAGCTATCTTCTACCTTCTTTATCCATTCCATTCCCTTGTCAAGAAATGGACGATCTTCTATGGAGAAATGCTGGTAAATCCCTTTATTCATCCTATCATCGCCAGAAAACGGACTAGGTTTTCTCCTAAAAATCGAACCAAAACAATCGCAACCCAAACAGATAAATCAAGACCCGCTATCTGTAAAGGCAGGCGTTGCAAGGGAGCAAGCACTGGTTTTACCAACGCTACAATCCAACGACCTAAACTGGATTCGTAGGCACCTGGAAACCAAGACATGACAGCGAAGGCTACCAAAATCAGGGAGTAAATATCCACTGCATTATAAATCATACGAATTAAAAAAATCATTATCGTACTCTATTTCGCTTCATATCAAAACCGAACTCACCCTGTTGATCTTCATCTGGTAAACGGATATCTTCAACATTTACAATAACATTCACTGGTGTCAACAAGTACATGGTAGAAGCTACCTTTTTCAAATTTCCAGCTAAAACATGACAAGCTCCATCCAAATAGTCCAAACAACGACGAGCCTGCACCTCTGTCATATACTGAAAATCAATCAAGATACTTTCGTTTCCTGCCAATAAATCAACAATTTCTGTTGCATCTTCATATTTTCTAGGATAACGAACATCTATAATAACCTTATCAGTTGAACGCTGGCTCTGATTTGCCAATTCCTGTTGTCGTGCATGCAGTCTGGTGATATTGTTCTCTTTTGTACCAGCCGACTGTGAAGGGTGATTCATTGGGAGAGCCGGTTCCTGTGAAGAATTTACTGGAGTAAACACGGGTTCATTTCCTTTTTCATAAGGAATCGTAGAATCCTCATCCTCCGTAAAATAATCTATAAATCTATCGAATCTATCTTTTAAAGACATGGTTCTCTCCTACTTAAAAAATGATGTACCTATACGAACAAAGGTGGAACCGAATTGAATCGCTTCTTTATAATCACGACTCATTCCCATACTTAACTCTGTCATAGGCATATTTGGAATTTGTTTTTCTTGAATTTCTCTTTGTAAATCTTGGGTCGCCTTGAAAATTTCTTTCAACTGCTCACTGCTAGCCTCAAAAGGTGCCATCGTCATTAAACCAACATATTCAATCTTATCTAGTCTAGCTAACTCTGGCAAGATTTCCAGCAGTTCCTCTCTCGAAAAACCGTGTTTGCTTTCTTCTTTAGAAATATTTACTTGAAGGAAACACTTGATGACTCGGTCACTTCTTTTTTGTATTTCCTCTGCTAGCTTTACTGAGTCCAATGCATGGAAATAATCGACAAATTGTATGACATCTTTCACCTTACGTCTTTGCAAGGTACCAATCAAATGCCAAGTCACATCTCGATCTTTTAAAGCTTCATATTTTTCCAGAAACTTATCGACACGATTTTCACCGATATGATGAACACCTAGCGGAAGCAAGGCTTCCGCTGTCGGTACATCTACATACTTGGTAACTGCAATGACAGAGACTGAACCACTCTCTCGATGAGCATTCAGACTCGCCTCTGCGACTTCTCGAAAAACAAGTTCTGTATTTTCTTTTACATTCATTTACTTAACGATTTTTGAAAAATGGAGGTGTATCCAATTCATCTTCATCTTGTGATGTTGGGGCTTCAAAGCGTTCAACTGGAGAAACGACTGAATCTGTTGTACGAACAATCGATTCACGGCGAAGATCCCAATCACCAAAAGCAGATGCTTGAGTTGGTTCCAGACGACGTGGATTTTGTTTTGGCAATTCAGCTGTTTCTGCCATATCAAAATGACGATCAAAGCCATGTGAATGAGCTGGTTTCACTGTCTCACGGTAGTTAGTAGTCGGTCTAGCTTGTGGAGCCACAACCTTTTCTACGCGGTCTTGACGAACACCCGTTGCTACAACTGTCACACGAATTTCATCACGCATACTTTCATCAATTGAAGTACCGAGCCAGATGTTCACTCCTTGACCCGCCGCCTGGTTCACAATTTGTGAAGCCTCTTCTGCTTCAATCAAGGTTAAGTCAAGACCACCAGTTACGTTGACAATCACATCTTCTGCACCGTCAATAGTTGTTTCAAGAAGTGGTGAATAGATTGCCTTACGTGCTGCTTCTACCACACGTTCTTCTCCACTACCGATACCAATACCCATTAGAGCGTTCCCTTTATTTGCCATAACTGTTTTCACATCGGCAAAGTCAAGGTTAATCAATCCTGGATTGGTAATCAAATCGGTAATTCCTTGAACACCTTGACGAAGAACGTTATCTGCTTCGCTAAGAGCCTCCAAAAGTGGTGTCTTCTTATCAACAATTTCAAGCAAGTTGTTGTTTGAAATAATCAATAGAGTATCTACATGCTCACGTAGTTGGTTGATTCCTTCAACAGCAAATTGTCCACGTTTGCTTCCTTCAAAACCGAAAGGACGTGTTACAACACCAACTGTAAGAGCACCTAAATCTTTGGCGATACGAGCAATAACAGGAGCAGCTCCAGTTCCAGAGCCTCCTCCCATACCAGCAGTGATGAAGACCATATCTGCACCACTGATAGCTTCCGTCAGCGTTTCTTCGCTTTCTTCAGCAGCTTTACGACCAACCTCAGGTTGACCTCCTGCACCCAAACCGCGAGTCAATTTAGGTCCCAACTGAATAACAGTCTCAGCTTTTGTACTACTCAATGCTTGTACATCTGTGTTTGCTGCGATAAATTCTACGCCTGTAACACCTTCGTCGACCATACGGTTGATGGCATTGCCACCACCTCCACCGACACCAATTACTTTAATCACTGCACCTTGAGCAGCAGCTGTATCAAATGAAAATGTCATAATTTATTTTTCCTCTTTATTCGTCAAACATGCTTCCGATCAAGCCACGGAAACGATCTGCTAATTTCGGTTTATTTTGTGAAGCTTGTTGGAAATCCGCCATTGGTTCTGTAGGCGCCACCGGCTCTACTTCTGGAGCAGGAGCTGGTTGAACAGGCGTTGATTGTACAAACTGAGCTGTCTTTTGCAGCATCCCACCAAAACTAATTGGCTGATGACTTAAGTCATTCTCACCTTTTATCGCTCTCTGAGCCAAAAGATTCACTTCTGTTAATTGACCCGCAAATTCTGATAAACTAATCACATGCGCAAAGGCTGGATTACGGATACCAACTTGATTTGGAACATAAAGCTTGACACGGACGCCAAAGACTTCCTGAGCAAGTTCAACCATACCTGGTAAAATGGCATTCCCACCGATTAAGACAATACCACCAGGGAGCTCCAATAGACGTCTTCTATCTAATTCTTGCTTGATTTGCTCAAGGATGTGCTTGATTCGTGCAGAAATAATTTCTGACAAGTAGGCTTCCGTCACTTCGACTGCTTCTACTTCTCCAATAACTTCTACTTGGAAGGTTTCTTTGCTTGCAAGAGGAGGGTAAGCCTCTCCATAGTTTAATTTCAAACCTTCAGCCAACTTCTGAGAAGTTTTCAAGACTTTAGAGATATCCTTAGTTACATAATCTCCGCCTTCTTGGAGAATATTGGTGAACTGAAGTTCTTGGTTACGGATTGTAGCGACAGTCGTTTGACCTGCCCCCATATCAATCACTGTAGCACCAAATTCACGTTCACCTTCATTCAAAACTGATTGAACCATTGCTAGTGGCGAAATAATAATATTTTCAACCTGAACACCTGCACGCTCAACCGTCTTACGCAAATTGTGCAAGATAGTACGAGGACCTGTATAAAGCAAGCCACGCATTTCAAGGCGAACCCCCATCATGCCACGTGGGTCACGAATCCCTTGGAAACCATCCACAATAAATTCTTCAGGAATAAAGGTAATGACTTCACGGTCAGGTGTCATACTCTTTGTCAAAGCTGATTTGACAACATTTTCAACATCTTGATCCGTAATTTCCTTGGTATCAGATGTTACTGGAATCATCCCTTGAGTTGGTTCTACCTGCAAAAGATTACCAGGCAAGCCGACATTCACTGATTTAATCGAAATGCCTGCCTTTTCTTCTGCTTGGGAAATAGCTGATTTGATAGCAGTTGCTGCTGCATCAATATCAACAATAATTCCATCCTTTACACCTTTACTTTTGGCATTACTCACGCCAATTACATTTAATTCACCATTTCTCTGCTCGGCTACAAGCACCTTGACAGAGCTTGTTCCAATATCTAGACCTGTAAAAAAGCCTTCTCTAGCCATTACATCGCATCCTCTCTATCTTCCAAGTTTCGCACTTCGTATTATTCCATAGCTAAACATAGGCATAGCTATTCACAGAATATTATAACACAAAAAATCTAATTGTGCTTAGTTTTTTCCTAAATTTACTTGCTATTTTTTCACTTTTGCTCATCAACTTTTTTTATTTTCCAAACAAATTATAAAAAATCAGATTTATGAAAAAAGAAAGCTCATTTCTAAGCTTTCTTTGCAATCATTTTTTCTGCTTCTTGTTCTAAAAATAGTTCCAAGATTTTCTTTGTCAACGTAATCGCCGCTGACAAGGCCAGAGAAACGATTAAATAATTAGCTACTAAGCCATGGTCTCCAACCAATGGTGGTTTTGTCAGAAATCCGTAATCTCCACCTGTTACTAAATTGACCACAAAAATCAAGGCATTTAGTCCAAAGGTCATGAGAAAAATTCCCTTCACATCCAGCAATCGCGCATTATACTGTCTCAATAGATAAACTAGAGAGTTCCCCAAGAGTGCTAAATGCCCAAAGATAAAGGACAAAATCGCAATATGGGGGAAAGGATAGGCATCTGGCACTGGATAAACAAAGGCTGCTAATGTCCCAAATGTTCCTAGCAATGCAAAATACTGCCTATATTTAGACTGACCAGGAAGCAAGAGCACCACAAACATAGCCATACGGCAATGGTAAAAGGGTAAACTTTCTGACAGTGGCATATGATTGACCCAATACCAGCCATAAAGGAGGATCAACTGAACTGCCTGCAAGATTTGGAAAAATCGTTGGTAAACCTTCTTTTCACGATAACGATAGGCTGTATAAAAGGTCAAGGCTAATAGTGTAAATATACTCACGTACCAAAAAAGGTCAAATTTGGGTGGTTCTGTTGCTTGGGTCGTAAAGAAAATATCCCATAAATTCATCTAGTCTTCCTCATGATTCAAAATTTTCCTGCATATTATTATACCATGCTATTTGTCAAAAATGGATTTAAAAATACGTAAATGTTTGACAAAATCACTTGTCTTCATTTTCTAAACTTTCTACCAACTTGGCTAGATTCATAGAATTGGAGCCTTTGAGTAGGATTTGGTCGTGGGCTCCAAGGCTTTCTTTGACCTGCTTGACTAGGTCTTCAAATTGGTCCTCGTCAGCTGTTTTTTTGAAGTAGTAAACGTGGCCGATTGGGAACATTTGACTAGCCAATTGGGCTAATTCAGCAATGTCTTCTCCATAGAAAATAACGGTATCAAGCACATCTGGAGAAAGGCTCAAAATCATCTGATTATGGAGTTGAACAGACTGGTCACCCAGTTCCTTCATATCCGCCAAGACAGCGATTTTTTTGCCACCTTCATTGGCTGGAATGGCAGAGAAAGTCTCTAAAATCAGCTTCATAGCAGTTGGATTGGCATTGTAAACATCTGACAGGATATCTGCTCCATTGGCTGCTTTCTTCCACTCGGTACGGTTACGCGTCAATTCAAGATGTTGGAAGGCCTGACGAATTTGTTCCTCAGTCACTCCTTCTTGTATGGCAACATAGGACGCAATCATAGCATTGGTCGCATTGTACTTACCAGTCACTGGCAAATCAAGGTCTTGTTCCAAGAAATTAGCCTTAAATGTAAGACTGTCCTTACGCTCAACCAAGTCTGTGATTTCCAGCTCTGCTCCTTGCCCAAAACGAACCACCTTTTTATCAGCTGGCAAGTAGGCCTCTACAATCGGGTCAGCTGGTGCCAAAAGCAAAGAACCTTCAGCCATCCCGTCTGCAATTTGCATTTTCCCTTTAGCAATCTCAGAACGGTCTTTGAAAAAGGCCAAATGGGCTTCTCCAACCAAGGTTACGATGGCTGTTTTTGGACGAGCCAATTCAGACAAGAGATGAATATCTCCCAAGTGATCCTGTCCCATCTCCAAGACCAACTTTTCTGTTTCTTCAGGCATGTGGAGAACCGTGTAAGGAAGACCAATCTCGTTATTGTAGTTGCCTTGTGTTTTGTAGGTTTTGTAAGTTGTTGATAGCAAGTGCGCCAACATATCCTTGGTCGTTGTCTTGCCATTTGAACCTGTAACTGCAAAGACATCAACTCCCGTTTTCTCAAGATAGTAGGCAGCTAGTTGTTGAAAGGCAGTCAAAACATCATCTACTAAAAGGTAGGGATGATTTGCGACCTCTTTCTCAGACAAGGTCACTGCTGCACCATTTTCAAAGGCTGTTTCGATAAAGTCATGACCATCACGCGCACCTTTAAGTGGCACAAACAAATCTCCTGTCCCAATCAAACGACTGTCAAACTCAGGCTTTTCTAACTGAGCATCCGCAAAAAGACTAACATCATTTTTAGCTCCAACAGCTTGGGCAACTTCGTGAATTGTAAGTTTCATTTCTACTCCTTTAAAAAGGGTCGAAGTCCGAGAACTCTAATCACCTGGCAGTGACGGTTCTGGCTTCTACCCTCTCTTTCATTTTTATAGCAAATGCGCTTCGCGCTTGTCAAAACTTTTCTTGGCAAGGTCAACCAATCGCTCGATTAAGTCTGGATAGCTGATTCCCATATTGTCCCAAAGTAGTGGATACATTGACCACTGGGTAAAACCTGGCATGGTATTGAGCTCATTTAGGAAAATCTCTCCCTTATCTGTATAGAAGAAATCGCAACGAGAGAGACCGAGGCCCCCAATGGCACGGAAGGCCGTTTCTGCATTTTGACGCATGACAGCTACCACATCATCACTGATTTTGGCTGGAATATCCATGGTAATCTTGTTATCAATATACTTGGCATCGTAGTCATAGAAGGCAACATCCTTGACAACTTCTCCTGGTAGTGTACTCTTGACATCGTAGTTGCCCAAGAGACCAACCTCGATTTCACGAGCATTCACTCCTTGCTCAACCAAGACACGGCTGTCATATTGGAAGGCAAGTTTCAAAGCTTGACGGAGTTCTTCTTGATTTTCAGACTTAGAAATACCGACACTTGAACCCATGTTTGATGGTTTTGTGAAAACTGGATAAGCCAATTTCCCTTCAACTTCAGCGATTTTAGCAGTCACATCATCACCTTCGACAATGGCCACATAAGGAACTTGAGCAATCCCAACAGATTCTAAGACACGTTTGGTGGTGATTTTGTCCATGGCAAGACTAGATGACAAGATATTACAACCAACGTAAGGCATTTTCAAAACTTCCAAGAATCCTTGAACTGAGCCATCCTCTCCCATCGGACCGTGAAGGACTGGGAAGACTACTGCACCATCTTCGTAGATGGCACTTGGTGCAACTTGCTTATCCCAATCAATGGTTTCATTTGTCATGAGACGGTCTTCTTGACCTGGGGTCTGGCTAAATTCCTGTGTTTTGATAAAGTCACCTGACTGGCTAATGAAGAAAGTCTTGACTGTGAAACGATCGTAGTTGACCGCACGCATGACACTTTCAGCTGAAAGAACAGAGACTTCACGCTCTGCACTACGTCCACCGTATAAAAGAATAATCGTTTGTTTCATATTATCTGTTCCAATTCTAATAGAATACTCATTCTTTAGTATATCATATTTGCTTCTTTTTTGAAACTTGAACCTGATACTGGTCTTCAATAAATCTAAAAAGAGACCGATAAAACAACTGTCGGCCTCCTCGATTTTTTAAATAAATGAATGGAGTGTGTTCATTTGTCTCCACTTACAACTCTGTCCGATTTTCAATGGCTCGTAAGAGTGTAACCTCGTCCGCATACTCGATATCTGCTCCCACAGCGAGGCCTCGTGCTAGACGCGTAACCTTGATACCAGCTGGCTTGAGCAAACGTGAAAGATACATGGACGTCGCTTCACCATCTGCTGTAGCATTTGTTGCTACGATTACCTCTGAAACTTCACTATCCATAAGACGAGTCATGAGGCTCTTGAGATTGATATCATCTGGACTAATACCATTCATGGGAGAAATGAGTCCATGCAAGACATGATAGAGTCCATGGTATTCTTGGATA
The DNA here is from genome assembly GCF_013277475.1 of Streptococcus sp. k-628. Classification (NCBI taxonomy): domain Bacteria; kingdom Bacillati; phylum Bacillota; class Bacilli; order Lactobacillales; family Streptococcaceae; genus Streptococcus; species Streptococcus sp. k-628. Next base: position 18,481 of record NZ_VMMZ01000023.1, on the reverse strand, counting down.
TTCTCCATGGCTGCCACATCGCGACTATCTTCGAGAACTAAAATCGTTGTCTGGTCACGAGTCGGATCGGTACAGATAGAGCAAGGATCGTCATCAGTCAGGCGACCGCAGATGGAACAGTAGGTCAGCTCTCTCTTAGCAGAAAGGAGATTTTTTGCAAATTCATTGACGTCGTCATCCGGCATTCCAATAGTATAAAAGGCCAGTCGAGTTGCTGTCTTAATCCCAATACCAGGAAGTTTGGAATAACTGTCAATCAACTTAGCAATAGGTGTTGGATAAAGCATGGCTTCCTTTCTAATTCATTGGATGGTGTTGGTTATATAAATTGATAATGTCGCGAGCAATTGCTGGCCCAACATTTTTGGTTAAATTGGTATTATGAGGAAAGACTACTGCAACTGCAATTTGAGGATTTTCTGTTGGAGCATAGGCCACGGCATTGGTATTATTAGCTTCTTGACCACCAGCTACATAGCTTTCACCTGTACCGGTCTTACCACTGATAGAAACAGTGGCGCCATCTGAAAACGCCCGTCCTGTCGTAAGGGGACTAGTTCCATGCGATACTTGGTAAAATCCTTGGTGCAAGATTGCCATATCTGATTCAGAAATATTGACCTTGTTGATTTCCTTGGTATCTATTGCTTGGATTAATTCCCCAAGGCCACCCTTATCATTGTTGTCGTATATTCCCTCGACAATATGTGGAGCTAGACGAACACCATTGTTAGCAATAGTTGCAACGTACTGGGCTAATTGCATCGGTGTGTAGTTATCAAACTGGCCAAAAGCATTAGTAATGAAATTGGCAAAGTTATACTCTTTGGGAACCAATCCAGTAGATTCATCTGGTAGGTCAATCCCAGTCGCAGAACCCAAACCATATTCACCAAAGGTTGAACGCAATTTCCCCATAGCAGACTCTAGATTGCTGGTGCCGACAAACATATTGGGTTGATAGGTCTGGCCCATGATTCCAAGAGCGGTTTGAACCACGTAAGCATTGGATGAATACTCCAAGGCTTCCACAGCTGTAATAGGAAAAGATCCATATGCCAATTTATACCAAGAATAAATTGGAGCTGAACCTTGGAAAACAATAGGCTGATCTGTTAAGGTTTGGTTTCCTGATAAAACACCATTTTCCCAACCTGAGCTGATGGTAGCGGCCTTAACAACCGAACCTGGGACAAAGACATTGGTTACCGTTCCCAAGGAATCAGGAGTCAACTCTCCCGTTTTCAGGTCATGTTTGAGTCCTGACATAGACAAAACAGCACCTGTTTTGGGGTTAAGGGCGACTGCATACACACCCTCAGAATACTTGGCTCCACCATTTCCTAGCTCGGAATTGAAATAACTTTTCAGCAAAGCATCCACGCTATCTTGGAAGGCCAAATCAATGGTCAGCTTGATATTGTTTCCTTTACTACCTTCCTCAATTGTATCCACACTTTCCATGTTGCCATATTTGTCCAGATGGATTTCTTTTACCGAGCGTTTTCCTTGTAAGGTCTCTTCATATTGCTTTTCCAAATAGGAGGTTCCAACACGGTCATTTAGAGAATAGCCCTTTTTAAGATAGGCTTCTGCTTCTTCCGCTGGGAGACCGGCTTTTTCACTGGATACACTCCCTACTATAGAAGAAAGGGAAGTTTCCAAAATCTTTCGATCCCAAGAAGTAGAAATACTAATGCCAGGCATCTCCTTTGAAATAGAGGCAATAACAGCCACCTGAGAATCATTTAGAGGATCTGTCGCAATGGTTCCCGTCGCAAAGTTTCCAACAGCATTTAACTGACTAAAAAGATAGATTTCTTTCTTTTCATCCTCTGTATAGTTTAGTTGACTCGCTTGGACACTATCGACCGCATTGTTATACAGTTCTGATTCGGATAGACGATTGCCATCTGAATTCAAGCGTTTCTCACTTGGGAGAGCTTCCACTGTTTTTTTATAGATTTCAGGATCAGCCAAATAGTAATCTGCCAGCTGGCGTTCTGTCAAGTTTGGCGAACTGATGCTCACATAAGTCAGTAACTTTTTAGCTATTTCTTTTAAGTCTGTAGCCGTCATTTTATTGCTACGCGTAAAGGAAACAACCTGCTTTAACGTATTTTCTACCAAAGGTTTTCCACTAGCATCATAGATTTCCCCACGAGCAGAACTGGTTGTGACCTTGGTCTGACTAGCTGAGGCTAGCTTTTTTTCGTAAAAATCCTTGTTCAAAACCTGCATATACAACAAACGACCAATAATGGTCATAAAGAGTAAAATGACAATTGAAAACAATAAATTAAGCCGAATCGGAATCGAATGGCTGTTAAATTTTCTCATACAAATCAGTCTCATTTCTAACTTAAAATCTTACTCTTAATTGTACCACAATTTGAGCAGAAAATTATGGAAAAGAAAGAAGCTTTTTTTCGTTTTTACAGTAAGATACGTTTTTATTTATCCATCTCTATATTATATGTTATAATGAATGTAAAAGTTCAATAATCTAGTCTTTTTCCAACACGACTCATTTAAAGGAGCCTTCCCTATGGACAAACCAGATATCGCAACTGTCATTGATTCACATTTTGAAGAAATGACAGACCTAGAGCAAGAAATCGCTCGCTATTTTTTGCAAGCTGAAACGATTACAGATGATTTATCTTCTCAACAAGTCACCCAAAAATTACATATTTCTCAAGCTGCTTTGACCCGTTTTGCTAAAAAATGTGGCTTTACTGGCTACCGAGAATTTATTTTCCAATACCAACATCAGGCAGAAAATCAAGCTAGCCAACATCCCGACCACAGCCCCCTGACAAAACGAGTTCTTAGAAGCTACAATCACATGCGGGAACAAACACAGGACTTGATTGACGAAAAACAACTTGAACGAATCGCCCAGTTAATCGAAGATGCTGATCGTGTCTACTTCTTTGGAACAGGTAGTTCTGGCCTTGTCGCTCGTGAAATGAAATTGCGCTTTATGCGTCTAGGTGTGGTCTGCGAGGCCTTGACTGATCAAGACGGCTTTGCTTGGACAACCAGCATTATGGATGAAAATTGTCTCGTACTCGGTTTCTCACTTTCTGGCACAACACCTTCTATTTTAGATAGTCTATTAGACGCTAAGGAGATGGGGGCAAAGACTGTACTCTTTACAAGTGTTCCCAATAAAGATAGTCAGACCTATACAGAAAACGTTCTTGTTGCTAGCCACAGTCAGCCTTCCTACATTCAACGTATATCTGCTCAACTTCCTATGCTCTTCTTTATCGATTTGATTTATGCCTATTTTTTGGAAATCAATCGTGAAAGCAAGGAGAAAATCTTTAATAGCTACTGGGAAAATAAAAAACTCAACGGCTATCGTAGACAAAAACGTGTCAGAAAATCCTAGTTTGGCTGAGCCAAACTAGGATTGTTTTGTTTTAAAGTGATAATAGGCACCCAACATCCCTGCTGTATTCTGGTGATGGGCAAATTCTAATCGTGTTTTCTCAGCCAAACTTGGTACCAAAGCCTCTTTCAAGGCTGTACGGATCTTGGGTTTGAGGATAGCCTCTTGTCCCATGATACCACCACCGAGAATGACTACTTCTGGATTAGCCACATAGCAAATATTTGCCAGACCTTTTCCTAGATAGTCTACCATCCGGTCAATACCAGCCATGCAGATTTTGTTTCCTTCAGTGGCTTCCTTAAAGATACGTCGGCCATTCCACTGATCAACTGGATCTCCATGACCTGCTGCTACATACTCCACCAAGGCTGTTGTAGAAGCCAAATCTTGGAACGCTCCATCCTGCATATGCATATAACCAACTTCACAGGCCGAATTGCTAAAACCATGGAAGACTTTCCCATCCATAATCAAGCAACCACCGATACCGGTTCCAATAGTCAAGCAAAGGGTGACACTCGCTCCCTTGCCTGAACCAGATACCGCTTCAGCCAGACCTGCACAGTTGACATCATTTTCAATTTCACAAGGAATAGCAAAGCTAGTCTCGATTTCCTTTTTGAACTGGGTGCCTGCGTAGTTAGGGATTTGAGGTCCAGCATAGAAAATCTCACCCTTGTCAGGATCCACCATTCCTGCTGAAGAAATAGCAACACCTGCTACTGGGCCTTTTTCTAAATAGCTGGCTACGATATCTTTTGTCTTTTGTAAAATATGTGGTCCACCTTTATGCGCCTCTGTTGGCATTTCATGCGATTCAAGAAGTTGCCCCTCTTGATCAACCAAACCATACTTGATGTTAGTTCCACCGATATCAATTGCAACATAGTGTGTCATAAATACCTCCTTATGGATTAGAGGAAGCGCTCCTTGGTTTCACGAATCAAGGCTGCAGCTGCTTCTACAACTGGACGATCTTCTTCCGTTACTGGTGTCAATGGTGAACGAACAGAACCAATATTCAAGCCTTCATTGATTTTCAAGACTTCCTTAATCACACCGTACATATTTCCATGTGCAGCAGTCAATTTACCAATGATAGCGTTGATAGCATACTGTAATTCACGCGCTGTTTCCAAGTCTTTGTCAGCAATCAACTGATTGAGTTTCAAGAAGAGTTCTGGCATCGCACCATATGTACCACCGATACCAGCTTTAGCACCCATGAGACGGCCACCTAGGAACTGTTCATCTGGACCGTTAAAGACAATATGGTCTTCCCCACCAAGGCTAACAAAAGTTTGGATATCTTGAACTGGCATAGAAGAGTTTTTAACACCGATAACACGAGGATTTTTCAACATTTCTGTGTAAAGGCTTGGAGTCAAAGCAACCCCTGCCAATTGAGGAATGTTGTAGATGACATAGTCTGTGTTTGGAGCTGCAGAACTAATATCGTTCCAGTATTTAGCGACTGAGTATTCTGGCAAGCGGAAGTAAATTGGTGGAATCGTTGCAATGGCATCTACACCCAAGCTTTCTGCATGGCGAGCTAGTTCCATACTATCTTTCGTATTATTGCAAGCAACATGGGCAATAATAGTTAATTTACCTTTGGCAACTGCCATGACTTCTTCCAAAATCAACTTGCGATCTGCTACGCTTTGGTAAATACATTCACCAGAAGACCCATTGACATAAAGACCTTGAACACCTTTATCAATGAAGTATTGCACCAAGGCACGCGTACGCTCTGGACTTACTTCTCCTTGATCATCATAACATGCGTAGAAGGCTGGAATGACACCTTCGTATTTTTTCAAATCTGACATAGATTTTCTCCTATTATTTTTATTTTCTGCTAAAGCAGATTCTTTCTTTACTTCTTTAGTATACACTTTACCGAAAAGGCTTTCAATATCTTATAGACACTTAGATTTTAGTTTCTCGCTTATAGAATAGCGCTTGGAGCGTTTGAAAGTAGTTTCAGAAATAATTGCACCCCTTACTCATACTTAGCAAATAGCTTTTCCATCACTCCCACTTGTAAAAAAACAAGAAGTCCAAAACCAAAGAGAATAAAAGCTGATCCTCCCAATAGAAGGGTAAAGGCTGATAGATATAGAATCATCAAAATCAAAAAGATAATTGCAATCATCAAGATAAACCAAGGAGCATTAAAACTAGCCAACATCAATCCTTTTTGGAGAATTTCTTTCCAAGATAGGTCATAGCGCGCAGCGATTGGATAGCTAGCCAACATCACAATAGTAAGAAAAATCAGAATACCTAGACAAATAGCTTTCACCAATTGGAAAGGCAGAGCTGTTTGACCCCAGAAAAGATAGAGATCTGAAAGGGTAAGAAACACAATTCCTAACTCCATTAAACCCAGCTGAAACCCCAATTTCAGATTTTGCTTGAAAGCTCTTAGGTAGATTCTAAATACAGGCACCCGTCTGCTCTTCTTAATCTCAAACATGGTCTCGTAGAGACTAATTTTGGCTACCCCAATCGTTACGATTGGCAAACAAGTTACTACAAAGAGAAGATTGACTGTTACAATATCTAAAACCTTCTCACTAATTCGCATTAGAAAATTATCTGTATCAAATGCAGCCTTGATGAGACTTCTTCCTTTTTGTGACATCTTTGCTCCCCCATCATTTTTCTTTGTAAACTATTTTCTTTTTTATCAGTAAAGCTTTCATAAGTCCCTACCATGAACAAAGCTATTTTTTCTTTTTTCTTTTGGACTTTTTTCTATTTTTATCTATGGACATATAATCTATATATATCCCGGACAGCGAAGCAATTAAAATAGTACTCCAAGTATGCTCATTAAATCCATCTAGCCCTCCACGGACTATCATTGCAAGCACTGTCCAAGCTAACATATTCAATAAAAAAATACAAAGTGCTTTCATTCTCACATTTTAAAAGTTTATACAACCATATACATCAGCTATATTCACAGCTATTTGTAAAATCCTTCTAGAAATTTTGGTCAGTAATCCTACTCTTGCTCCCGCAGCCATAAAGACTTTGCTGAACTTCAATCCTGCCATACCAATAGCATTTCTGAATAAAGATACTGACAATAAGACCTTATTTACCTTACAAAGATAAATTTCATGGTAGAGCATAATCAAAGCTTTACAAAAAGACAATTCATCCTATTTTTAATCAATCAAGATTTTAAAGAGATATTTGCGAACCTTCTCTTCCATACCTGCATAGCCATTTGGCTGGTGTGGTTCTCCTGGAAAGAAAATTGCAAAATTGTGATAACCCAACAAGAGTGGGTAGTGTTCATGACAATGAACAAAGCCAATATCACTTGCTTCGTCAAATGCTACTGCTTCATCTTTGATACGTGAACCGTAGCTCGAATATTCATGCCCTTCTACCAACAAATGCAAGTCTGCATAGTTCTTGTGATGTTCAAACTGGTCATTTTCAGCTTTATTTAGGACATTTTCTTGAACAACTAGAAAGACCTTGTCTCCATCAATATCATATTTTCCTAACTCGAATGAATCTTTACGATGTTCATAAAGATAATCAATTGCCTTGTCAAGATTGGGATGAATCCCTTTATAGAAGCTAATATTTTTCAAATCGTCAAAAATCATTATTTTCTCCTTTAAAAATCGTCATTAAGCGATTAAAACTAACACCTCCAACAGTGTCATTTACTGTCGGAGGCTTTTAGATAGTGCTAGCAATAGCAAATTGATACTGTAAAAGAAATCGTTTCTTATCCTTTGACCGCTCCCATAGTAATACCCTGTGTGAAGGATTTTTGGAAGACAAGGAAGACTGTTACGATTGGCACAGCAGCAAGGGCAGCTCCTGCCATGATCAAACCATAGTTGGTTGCCATTTCAGCCTGCATGGTCGCAACCCCAAGTGAGATAGTCAAGTTTTGACGTGAAGTCAACATAACCAACTGCATGAAGTAGTCGTTCCAAGTATTGATGAAGGTAAAGATTGCAAGAGCCGCAAATCCTGGTTTCACAATTGGGAAGGCTACGCTCCAGAAGGTACGAATCTCACCACACCCATCGATTTTAGCTGATTCAAGCAACTCTGTAGGAATATTCTCACTGAACTGTTTCATGAGGAAGACCCCGAATGGCCATCCAATCAAAGGCAAGATAACTGCCCAAAGTGTATCATGGATTCCCATGAAGTTGACGATACGTACCAATGGTACAAGGACAACTTGTTTTGGAAGCGCCATGGCAGCGATAAAGATGGCAAATAGGATACGTTGACCATAGAAACGTTTTTTAGCCAATACATAACCTGCTAGAGATGAGGTCGCACAGACTAAGAACATGGTTACCAATGAGATAAATACAGAGTTCCACATCCACTGCATAGCAGGGTTTTGTACCATGAGTTGTTGGAAGTTTTCCATAGTTGGCATTTTAGGGAACCATTGTGGCGGAATCATAATGGTATCAGGTTGTGATTTGAAGGCACCTGTCAAAATCCAGTAGAATGGAAAGATGAACAGCACGGTCAACAAGAGCAAGATAATAGTTGAAATAACAGTGAAAGCTGTTAAAGGTTTCTTTTGTGTAGATTGCATAGCTGTCTCCTTTCTTTAGTATTCTACGTCGTTTCCGAGTACTTTAAATTGAACAAAGCTTACGATAGCAATCATGACTGCCAAGAAGACACCTATGGTGTTGGCATAGCCATACTCTGTCAATTGGAAGGCTTTTTCGTAAAGGTAGTACATAAGTGTACTTGTTGAGTAGTTTGGACCACCAGATGTCAACAACTGAATCAAGGCGAAACACTGGAATGAGTTGATTGTTGTAATGATTGCAATGTAAAGAGTTGTTGGAAGGAGACTAGGCCATTTAATCTTCCAGAAAACTTGCAATTCAGTCGCACCGTCAACACGCGCTGCTTCAACCAGTGAATTGTCAATATTACCCATGGCAGCGATATAAAGGATAATCGGCTGACCAACAGATGTTGTCAAAAGGATAATCATAATCGCCATCAAAGCCCAGTTTTTATCTCCCAACCAAGAAATGTTTTGGCTGATGATATGACTTGATTTAAGGACAAAGTTTAAAATCCCTGATAGTGGGTCGTAGATCCATTTCCATACAACCGTTACGGCAACACTACCTGTTACAACAGGAAGGAAGAAGACGAAACGATAGAAGGATCTGGCAATGGCATTTTGGTGATAGGTCTGAGATGCTACAAAGAGTGAGAATAGAACCACAATCGGAACCGATCCAATAACCAGAATAACGGTGTTGATCAAGGACTTCATAAAGACAGGGTCTTTAAACATACGAATGTAGTTGTCCAAGCCCACAAACTCAAATTTAGTCATTGAGTAGTTAAAGAAACTTGTAATGAATCCCATAATCATAGGAGCCAATACAAAGATAACAAAGAAGAATAATACTGGTGCTAGGAAAGCGTAGGAAATCACTGTTTCCCGCATACGAATTTTATTGACTTTCACAGTTGGCACCTCTCTTTCAAATAGAATAATTTTTTGACTTTCTTGAACTGTTTTAAAATCAAAATGAAATTTTTTAAGATTCGCTTATGTAAGAACTTCATTTTAATTTCGTGATAGTTCCTTACATTTCAAATAAAATCCTCCCTTTTCTTACATAGACTATGCACAGGGAAAAGGGAGGAGTCAATCTGATTTAGTGCTTATTGTTTTGTAGCTTTTTTAATTGTTTCGTTAGCTTTTTCAGTGAAGGCTTTCAAAGCGTCCGCTGGTTTTTCGTCACCATTTGATACAGATTGCAACATTGGGAACCATAGAGTTCTCATTTCTGCAAAACCATCAATTGTATTGTAGTATGGTGAGTAGTATTTAGTCCAACCACTGATTGTTTCCATACGTTTATCTTCATAAAGTTTTCCAAATGAAGTACGAACTGGGAAGGCACCTGTACGAACAACGTCTTTTGGACCCCATTCTTTGTCATCCGCGATGAATTGAACGAATTTCTTAGATGCTGCAACTTTCTTGTCGTCTTTGTTGTTGAATACTGCAAATCCGTTTACAAGGTATTCAAGAGCTGGTTTACCTGAATCTGATGGGAATGGTACTTCTACCACTTCTACTTTACTTGCTTCCAAGAGTTTCGCTTGGATACCGTTTTGAGCTGGCGCCCAAAGGATTGTGTAAGATGTTTGACCGTTGGCAAAGTTTTGGATATCTGCTCCACCGTCAAATTGTGAACCATTGTTCAACAAACCGTCTTTGATCCAGCTAGCTGCTTTTTCAAGACCTTTGACAAATTTAGGATCATCAGTTGTATATTTTGTTACATCTTTATCTGTTACAGAACCTCCGTAAAGGTTTGAGATGAAGGCACGTGTTCCTTGGTCTCCCCCTTGACCAGAACTGAACAATGAACCTGGTGTGTAGCCTTTGTCTTTAAGCGCTTTCAAAACTTTCTCAAAGTCGTCTGTTGTCCAACCTTCTTTTACAAGGTTCGCAACTCCAGCATCTTCCAACATTTTCTTGTTCATAGCCATGTAGAATGGTGCTGAACTGATTGGATACATGTAGGCTTTGTCTCCAGCCTTACTTGCTTTTACAATGTTTTCATTGTTGACATCTTTAACAAAGTCATCTGTGAAGAGGTCATTCAAGTCAGCCAATTTACCATTTTTACCATATTGGATGATACGTCCTGGTGCGTCAAAAAGTACGTCTGGAGCTGTTCCTGCTTCGATGGCTGTTGTGATTTTTTCAGGACCTGACTTGAAGTCGATGGTTTCCAATTTCACTTTTATATCTGGGTTTGCTTTTTCAAACGCTTCGATGATTGATTTTTCATAAGTTCCAACACCGTCACCAGTTTTTTCTTGGGTAAATACTGGGAATGCCCACCAAGTGATTTCTGTTTTGGCACCGTCACCACCTGATTTGGCAGCATCTTTACTTCCGCCAGAATTGCCACAAGCAGCAAGACCAAGAACCGCAGCACCCGCAAGTACTGTACAAGCTAATTTTCTAAATTTCATCTGTATTCTCCTATGTAATAAGCGTATCCATATTGGATAATGAGTAAGATTGTATTTGTATGCGTTTTCATTTCATCCGATACATCCACCACTCTCCTCTGCTTTTTATTAAGTCAGTAAGTACTTATACTCTTCGAAAATCTCTTCAAACCATGCCAGCTTCGCCTTGGCGTACTCAAGTATAGCCTGCGCCTAGCTTCCCAGTTTGCTCTTTGATTTTCATTGAGTATTAATCATCTACACCTAAAATTTCATTAATACTATTTTTATATAAGATTGCTTTTGCTCCATATATTGCTTGAATACCACCCTTCACTTCTAAGACATCAACTGCACCAATTTGTTTTAAAAGTGCTTTATCAACTTGATGAACTTCTTTTACAGCTACACGTAAACGTGTCACACAAGCATCTACATCTTCTATATTATTTGATCCACCCAACGCTCTGATAATTTGTAGGCTATCCTGTTTTAAATGATCTGCAGTATTTGAAGTTGAATCTGTGGATTCAGAAATTTCTTTAGAATCTACTTCTTCTCCTCGTCCTGGCGTTAGAACGTTGAATTGAGTAATGAACCATCTAAAAACAATATAATACAGAACACTCCAAATAAGTCCAAATGGAATCTGAAGAACCCAATTCGTTTTAGCGTTCCCCTGCAAAATTCCAAATAAAGTAAAATCGATTACACCTCCTGAGAATGTGTTTCCTATTGAAATATTTAAGACGTCTGCAATAAAGAAGCTGACACCATCAAGGAATGCGTGTACAACATATAGAACCGGACTGACAAATAGAAACATAAATTCAATTGGTTCTGTAATACCGGTAATAAAAGATGTTAAAGCAACTCCAAAAAACAGACCCGCGTATTTTTTACGACGATTTTTAGGAACACTATGGTACATCGCTAAACAGGCAGCCGGTAAACCGAACATCATTGTTGAGAAACGACCTGCAAAAAACCTTGTTCCTTCTGTAAATAATCCAGAATGAGTCGGGTCGGCTAATTGAGCAAAAAATATTTTTTGAGCTCCAACCACTGTTTGTCCTGCAACAGTTTCAACACCACCAAGTTCAGTATACCAAAACATAGGGTAAATCATATGATGTAAGCCTACTGCTCCAGAAAGTCTCATTAAAAATCCATATAGAAAAGTTCCAATTGGACCCGCCTGAGAAATATATCCACCTGTAGAAACAAGAAGTTGTTGAAAAGGTGGCCAAATAACAAAGAAGACAAAGCCAATTAAGATAGAAGAGAACGATGTAACAATAGGAACGAAGCGTGAACCCCCAAAGAATCCTAAAGCGGAAGGTAATTGAATATTGTTATATCGATTGTGCAAATATACGGCAACTATTCCGACAACTAATGCTCCAATAACTCCAGTATCAATTGCAGATCCTTCTGCCATAAAAAGTTTTACCAGAGCTTTAATCGTTGCAGTCATAACTAAGTAACCAGTTACTCCTGCTAGCGCAGCGGTTCCTTTATCTCGTTTCGCTAAGCCAATACATAATCCCACACAGAGAAGTAGTGATAAATTACTGAATACAACCTCTCCTGCAGAGCTCATTACTTGGAATATTGATTGAAAAAAACTATTGTCTAGTATTGGATAAGTTGCTATCGTGGTTGGGTTTGAAAGTGCACCACCAATCCCCAAAAGTAGACCTGCTGCAGGAAGTATAGCTATAGGTAACATAAAAGCTTTTCCAACTTTTTGTAAAACTTTAAACATAAAATTCCCCCTTACATCTTATTTGATACCAGCAACAAAGCGTTCTGTAATCTCTTTTGGTCTAGTAATAGCGCCACCAACAACAATACCTCGCACTCCATATCCTAGGATTTGTTTGGCTTGTTCTGGTGTATGAATTTTTCCTTCTGCAATGACATCTACACCAGCATCACAGAGTTTTTTGATCAATTCAAAATCGGGACCATCCACTTTAGGACTGTAAGATGTGTAGCCTGATAAGGTTGTTCCGACAAAGTCAATTCCTGCTTCAACGGCTGCCAATCCTTCCTCGAAAGTACTTGTATCAGCCATCAAGAGCTGGTTAGGATATTTTTCCTTAACCTGACGAATGAACTCTTGAATCTCCAAACCATCATAGCGTTCACGCTTGGTACAATCCAGAGCAATGACCTCGATGTCCAGTTCTGCCAGTTCATCAACTTCTTTCATAGTAGCAGTGATGAAGGGTTCTTGCGGTGGATAATCTCGTTTTATTATCCCAATGATTGGAAGGTTGGTAACCTCCTTGATTTCCTTGATATCGCGAACACTATTTGCTCGGATACCGACTGCTCCACCTTGCTCAGCCGCTTTGACCAGCAATGGAATGACTCCTCCCGCTTCTGTATAGAGCGGTTCGTGAGGAAGGGCCTGACAAGAAACGATGATTCCATCTTTGATTTTTGCAATCAAGGCTTCTTTAGTAATCTGTGGCATCCTCTTTCCTCCTTTTCTTTGTTCTTATGAGTTTATTATATATCATTTATGAAGCGCTTTCAATACTTTGTAGTAGGATAGATTCCAGTTTCAAAAGTATTTTATAGAACAGCTGTTTCTGAAAGTAGTTTCAGAGAAATTATTCTCATTTGAATTATTTTCCGTTCTTCTATTTCCATCATAATATTCGTTCTCTATAAATAAAGAGCCTGTAATAACTAAGTGTTACAGACTCTCTAAGTATAAGTCTAATTCTTTTTATAGAAACTTTTAAGATTTAATTGTTCATTAATCTTCTTTTGTCTTAGATATTCCTAACATTCCCAAGAACATACCAAGAATTCCAACAGATACTAGAGAAGTTGAAACTTCGCTTCCTGTTGCAGGCAGGGCTGGCTGTTGGGTTACTGATACATGATAAGTCTTATCTTGCTGTGCTACTAGAGTTACAGGCGCTTGTTCTTCACCCTTATATTCTGGAAGTTCGCTCTTGGCTGCTTCAACTGCATTTATGTCATCGCCTGTGAATTCTGGGATTTCTACTGTTGGTTCTACTTCGTCCCTTACTGCTCCAATAGATTCAGTGCGCTCAGAAAGTTCTGTTACAGTTGATTCGTCACCATTAACACCACCTGTGAATTCTGGAACTTCATGTACAGCTGCTTCTACACCATTAACGCCACCTGTGAATTCTGGAACTTCATGTACAGCTACTTCGCTACCATTGACTGCTCCAGGAATACCTGCTCCTTCAAGACTAACTGAAAGATTGTGCATACTCTCGATTACTCCAGAAGCAAGTCCAGTTATTTCCTGGCCCAGATCTGACTTGTCTATTTTAAAAAGCAGAGTATTAGTATCATACTGAGTCATGAAGTTTACTTTTTTTCCATTTGCCAACTGAAGTGTTGGGATTTTGTTAACCAAAACTTCTGAATCAAACTCTACTGCAAGAATTCCTGACCATTTTTCAATAACAGATTTGACTTTTACTTCTTTAGGAGAAATTCTTTCCTTCGTTAAGAAATCCCAATTGAATTTCTTGAAGGATAGAGTATAAGGATTTCCACCAGCTTCATAATGTTCGTACAAAAGACCAAATTCTTTTGGACCGATTTGTTGAAGTGAGTTATAAGCATACTCGCCCTCTTGAATCAAATGATGATGCAACCAAGTCAACTCGCCATCTTCTTCTACGCGAGCCACTCGAATATGGCCATTCTTACGACCTGGTCCATTAGCATTTGCTAGAAGGATATACTCTTTACCATCTTGAACTGTATGAGTCGCCGCCATTTGAACATAAACATCAGGTACATCATAGCGTGCTACATAGTTGTCCCATGTAATACCACCATCATAACTTGTCGCAACTTGCAAATCATTTGTCAAACCACGCATAAAGAGTTTCAATTGACCATTGTTCAGCTGAACAACAGAAGCTTCTGTATTTTGAGCATAGTAGTTGTTCATGTTGCTTGAATCAACTACCGTACCATCATAAAGTGTACGGTTGTCATTGACACCACCACCCATATGCCAAGTCTTACCATGGTCATCGGAATATATGATACGAGATGATTGAGAACCGTTAAGGTGGTTGGTTCTGTTTGTCGTATAGACAGGAACGACAATCCGACCTTTATGAGGTCCATTCTGGAGGGTAATTCCCACCCCAGGTCCCACGCCTAAGAATTTCATCCAATCAGCTTTGACCATTGGAGTAATATCTTGTGGTGCAGACCAAGTCTTACCATCATCATCACTATAGGACATCCATAGGTAGCTATCTTTAGCTATTCTAAATGGAGAAGTTTTATTGCTTGTGAAGTAGATATTTCCTAATAGTTGCTCACCCTGATAAAGATCTCCCTTATCACTATAGGCCGCCTTGACTGGATTTACAACAACACGGTAATCAGTTACCTGACCATCTGGTGTGTAGACAACCCCATTTTCACGAATTGTATAGGCCTCCTCTTCTCCTTCACGATAGAGGATCTGGTAGGTCTTACCACCAATTTCTTTGTAGGCTTCCTCTTTTTCAGCGGACATTCCAAAGATCCCTTTACCTTCTGGGAACATATCGTAAACTGAGAAGATTCGTTTGGTTTCCGAATCTTGAACTAAAACCATATCGATGTTTACTGGTGAACCAATGTTTGGATCCTTGGCTTTTGGATTGTCACGTAGATTCGTAAGAGTGATGCGGTCGCCCCATGTTTGGCCCTTATCTTCACTTCGTTTAACGACCATACCGATATCACCCCAGTCATAGTGGTGTAAGCGGCGTTCGTCAGCTCCAGCAATCAAAGTTCCCTTGTCAGTCTTGAGGAGGGCTGGAATACGATAGCTATTAATACCATCTTGATTTGGTTGCCCATTTTTCCCCGCCGTAAAAACATCTGTTTTTTTAGAAATTTCAGCCCCTTCTGGAAGTTCTTGCCCCAAGTCTCCTCTTTCAAATAATTGACTGCGTGTTCGAACTTCATCTTGTGTTAAGGCGCGGTCGTAGACTGTTAGATTACGAACTTGTAGATTTGAGCCCCAAACTGTCTTGCTTCCTCGTTTGGTCGCTCCGATTTGAACGTGATTCACATCTGGCATATCTTTGATGAATTTCCCAGATTTTAGACTTGTTCTGGATAAGACACCATTTACATACAGACGAACTCTTCCAGTAGGGACTTCAGTTGTTGGTTTTTCCACAGTAAAGGTAACTGAATTCCACTGACCCGGGCGAACCTTTAATGGCGCATCGGTATATTTATCATAAAATTGTGCACCATTTGCATCACGACCTTCGATTAAAGCTGTATTATCTAAGACTGACATGGTGAAGTATTCATTTTCCTTGGTATCACTTGATACAGAGAAAAGATTGTAAAAACGCGGTGCAGATGCATCTGGCTTGAACTCCATATGCACTGTTGCATTTTCAAGTTTCTTTAGCTTTTCTAATTCGCTTGAAAGATTAACTGACTGACCATTCGTTGCATTGGTTTCAACATCTTCTTTTTCCACTACTGGAGTTGCGTTTTCGATGTCTCTAGCATAGTAATCTCTAGGAATCACGCTCATTTCTTCTTTATCTTGCTCCTTGTTACTTGCTTCAGAAGTTGCAGAATCTACTTCTTGTTCATCATCAGGAGCTAGTGTATTTTCAGCTACAGGTGTATTTGTTGAAGGGGTCGTCTCTGCTTCAGTAGTCTCATTTTTCTTCAACTTATCCTGATCAACTTCCACACCATTATCTTTCGATGTTCCCAATTTTCCAGCTAGTTCACTATCTAAATGAACAAGACTTTCTGAAGAAACTTCTCCTAGTAACTCTGATAATCCTTGATTATTATTCTCAGCAACGGTTACAGTTGAGTTTCCTTGTTCATTTGCCAATACAGGATTTACTCCAAATACCACTGCTCCTACAATCATAGAAACCGCTCCTACCGATAGTTTCCTAATGCTATAACGACACTTACGTTCTTGAACACTCTGATTCATACTGATCCTCTCTATATCTATATCCCGAATTCTGAAATAAGACATTTACTCCAGAAAATACACTTAGTTTGTCTTTTCTTAACTGTCTTTTACTACAGTTCATTTAAATGACAAAAATGAAATACACAAACTATCTCAAATCGGTGTCAATTTCCCCCTCTCCTTTCTCCAATCAGACTCCTGTCAATCTAGTTTATTTACCAGGACACCTCTGTAATTAAACTAAAATATCTCTTTATAACCAAATAATTGGACATAAACTTATACTATTTCCATCATACTTCATGCTCAATCCTTATCAAACATTTTTTCAAATAGCTTTTCGTAAGCATAGATACTTATAGAAATAATGGGAAATATAATCAAACTCACAATCAGAATCTTATCCAACTTAAAGGGGACAATCCCAAATAAGTGAAGAAATAAATCAATCAGAAAACTGTCGAAAAAAACTGTCAAAAGTAGTTCAACTTGTCTTTTTCTCTGCTTTTTTGTCTTGAATGCTTTAAGTATCATATTATTCCCCTTTTCTAAGCTTCAATACCTTCTCTCTATCTATCATTTCGCATAGTTGGTGCTATTTTTACAGCAATCTATCTTTAAATATACATAAAGATAAGATTCTATCACTTTTTATAAGTGTTAGCAAATTTATTATACCTCGTTTTTAAAACGCTTTCAACAATGTGTGATAGAATAGATTTCAGTTTCAAAAGTATTTTATAGAACAACTGTTTCTGAAAGTAGTTTCCGTAGGGAAAAAATTCACATCTATTATTTTTATAGTAGATTGAATATAGAATAGTACTATACTGCTTCTAAAGCATTTCTAGAAATTGCTTTAAATTCCCTAATCGATTTGTTCATATTCTATCTCAATCTATATCAATAAAACCAGCCTAGAATTCCCACATTTTTCAGGACTCTAGACTGGTTTATTTTATATGAACATAAAAGTTCAAAGTGAGATTTTAGACAAAGTTAACTACCCTTTCGTTTATAGGAAATCATAACTCCGAAAATAATTCCCACAAAACCAAGCAAAACTGTTGTTATTGATTTATTCTCACCTGTATCTGGTAACTTAGCCTGTTCATTGTTACCTACTTTATTCTCTGATTGACTAAATACTGAGTTATCATTTGTAGATAACAATTTAGGTGATGGTGCAAGCTCCTCTTCTTTTTTATCTTTTGTAGCATTTTTAAATAGTGGATTGTCAATAGAGTGTCGGAAAGTCATCGCATAAATACTAGAATTGCTAATCTCAAAAATAATCTTTCCATCTTTTTGTTCGAATTCAATAGTGTATAGGTTTCCTTCTGGATCTACACCATAAACATTCTCAACAGACTGATCCATAGCAAAAATAACTAGGACTTTTCCGTTAGGCTGAACAGTTCTAGCAGCTGTATCCTTCAATTGAATATCAAATGCTTTATAGTTTAATGAACTTAGATCACTAACTTGAACTTCTTGAATTTGAACACCTATCACATTTTCCAATACTTCTTCTGAAGCTTGAATTTGCACACTTCCTGCTTCATTTTTGAAAATACGTTGTGAACTAGCAATTCCTGTGATAACTTGTTTCATTGTTGCTTCATTCTTACTATCTCTAT
Source organism: Streptococcus sp. k-628 (assembly GCF_013277475.1). NCBI lineage: Bacteria > Bacillati > Bacillota > Bacilli > Lactobacillales > Streptococcaceae > Streptococcus > Streptococcus sp. k-628. Next base: position 456 of record NZ_VMMZ01000023.1, on the reverse strand, counting down.
TGTTATCATGCATAGGACTTGCTACCACATTCACTCCGCCTGTGAAGTTCTGTTTTTCAACTGTTGGGGCCGTTTCTTCTGCTATTGCTAATGAACCCTTATACTCTGGCATTTCTACTATAGAAGATTCAGTGAAAGGAACTCCACCTGTATAGTCTGAAAGATGATGGACCGCAGCATCCGAACCATTCACTCCGCCTCTAAACTCTGGCTTAGCTACTGTAGGAGCTGGAGAATCACCTAATGTAAATAGGAAGCCTCTGTACTCTGGAACTTCTGCAACAAGTGAGTCGCCTCCATTCACTCCACCTGTAAAATCATGTTTTTCAACTGTTGGGACTGTTTCTTCTACTACTGTTGGTAGTGTTCCTGTATACTCTGGAACTTCTGTAACAAGTGAGTCGCCTCCATTCACTCCGCCTGTAAAGTCTGAAAGATGATGAATCTCAGCATCCG
>NZ_VMMZ01000022.1:0-34382 GCF_013277475.1 Streptococcus sp. k-628 | reverse complement strand
AGTCAGTAACATATATACGGCAAGGCGGCGTTGACGTGGTTTGAAGAGATTTTCGAAGAGTGTGAGTTTATTTTTTACCTGACTTGTCCATATTCCAGAAGTCTGTCACGGCTCCGCGTGAAGCAGATGATACGATATGGGCATATTTACCGAGGACACCACGGCTGTAAAGTGGTGGCAAGGTTGTTTCTGCCTTGCGTTTTTCAAGTTCTTCTTCGGATACGGCCATGGAAATTTCTTTGGTATCTTGGTCAACCGTAACGATATCGCCTGTACGAAGGTAGGCAATTGGTCCACCATCCTGAGCTTCAGGAGCGATATGTCCAACAACCAGACCATAAGTACCACCAGAGAAACGGCCATCCGTCAAGAGGGCAACCTTATCTCCCTGACCTTTACCAACAATCATGGATGAAAGTGACAGCATCTCAGGCATACCAGGACCACCCTTAGGTCCAACGAAACGAACAACGACTACATCGCCATCAACGATTTCATCTGTCAGAACAGCCTGAATCGCATCTTCTTCTGAATCAAAGACTTTAGCTGGACCAACGTGACGACGAACTTTAACACCTGATACCTTGGCAACTGCACCGTCAGGGGCAAGATTTCCGTTCAAGATGATAAGCGGACCATCCGCACGTTTTGGATTTTCAAGTGGCATGATAACTTTTTGACCTGGTGTGAGGTCTGCAAAATCAGCCAAGTTCTCAGCGACAGTCTTACCAGTACATGTGATACGGTCCCCGTGAAGGAAACCATTTGCCAACAAGTACTTCATAACCGCAGGCACACCACCGACTTCGTAGAGATCTTGGAAAACATACTGACCAGATGGTTTCAAGTCGGCCAAGTGAGGCACACGCTCTTGGATGGTATTAAAGTCCTCAAGCGACAAGTCAACATTTGCAGCATGGGCAATGGCAAGCAAGTGAAGAGTGGCGTTTGTAGAACCACCGAGAGCCATAGTCACAGTGATAGCATCTTCAAAGGCTTCACGAGTCAAGATATCTGATGGCTTAAGACCAAGTTCCAACATCTTAACAACAGCACGTCCTGCTGCTTCGATGTCTTCTTTCTTGTCAGCTGATTCAGCTGGGTGAGAGGAAGACCCTGGCAAACTCATACCGAGAACTTCGATAGCTGTCGCCATGGTATTAGCAGTATACATACCACCACAGCCACCAGGTCCAGGGCAGGCATTACATTCAAGACGTTTAACGTCCTCAGCCGTCATATCACCGTGGTTCCATTTTCCGATACCCTCAAAGACAGAAACCAAGTCAATGTCTTTGCCATCAAGATTTCCCGGTGCAATAGTTCCACCATAGGCGAAAATAGCTGGGATATCCATATTAGCAATGGCAATCATAGATCCAGGCATGTTCTTGTCACAGCCACCGATAGCAACAAAGGCATCCACATTGTGACCACCCATAGCCGCCTCGATTGAGTCCGCAATAATATCACGAGATGTCAAAGAGAAGCGCATACCAGGCGTTCCCATAGCAATCCCGTCCGCTACAGTGATAGTCCCAAACTGCACAGGCCAAGCACCTGCAGATTTGACACCTTCTTTGGCTAATTTCCCAAAATCATGCAAGTGAATGTTACATGGTGTATTTTCCGCCCAAGTCGAAATCACTCCCACAATCGGTGTTTCAAAGTCCTTATCTGTCATACCAGTCGCACGAAGCAGGGCACGGTTTGGTGATTTTACCATGCTGTCATAAATACTACTGCGGTGACGTTTATCTAATTCAGTCATTTGTTCCCTCCCATTTCAGTTTTTACTATTATAGCACATTTTAAAAGCAATGAACAGAAGAAAATTCTTGAATTTTCAGAAAATTCTATATACATATGAAATATTTAAAACTAAAAACAACAAAGCGGATTAGTGCACTTTCTGATGACCAGAATATGCTTTTTAATCCGCTTTCTTTAAATAACGTACTGTAATTGTTACAAAAATTCTTTCAGATAAGTGTATTTAACATCTATCTTGCATTATAAATTTCTAGAACCTTCTCTTTTATATTCGATTCACTCAAACCATACTCATTAAGAAGATAATCCATTTTCCCTACTTGACCGAATCTTTCTTGAACACCCATCCGATGAATTTTTGTTATTCCATCATCAGAGAATAATTCACATAAAGAACTGCCAATTCCACCTATCTGATTGTGGTTTTCTACAGTAAATATAGTTTTTCCACTTAACATTGTTTTTATCTGTTCTGGTATCGGTTTGATTCTAAATAAATCTATCACACCTACTGAATAACCTACTTTAGACAGTTTATCTGCAACTCGAATACTTGGAGCAACCATTATACCAGAAGCAACGATTACAACATCTTCCCCATGTCTTAACTCAATGTAGCCCTTAGAAAAATCTTCTCCACCTTGATACACAGGAACTGGAGCTTTTCTAATTGTTCGAATATATTTTAGTCCTTTTAAGTCTAATGTCTGGTTCAATATTTCACGAAATTGGACATCATCAGTTGCTTCAAAAATGATCGATTTAGGAATTAAACGTAACAATCCAATTTCTTCAAATGGCATATGTGTCCCACCATTCATTTCTGCAGTTACTCCTGCATCTGATCCAATCACAGTGGCATCCAATTGTGCGTATCCAAGAGAAATAAATAATTGATCAAATACCCTTCGTGAAGAAAAAGGACCAAATGTATGAAGATAAGGTCTAAACCCCTGAATAGACAAGCCTGCTGCAAGGCCGACCATTTCTGCTTCCATAATCCCAACATTCACATAACGGTCTCCAAAGTCCTTTTCAAGATTATGAGTAGCCATCGAACTTGACAAATCGGCTTCTAAGACTACTATATCAGAATAACTTTGATTAGCCTCTAAAAGGAAGTCTCTATATACATGCCGTAATTCTTTCGTGCTTCTCATCATTCTGTTTCCTCCAATTCCTGACTTAATCTTTCTACAACTGAAGTTAACATTTGTCTCTCCTCTACAGTAGGGCGAAGATGATGGTTGGATTTCATTTCTTCCAGCTCTTGAACCCCTTGACCTTTAATAGTATCTAATACAATGCACTTAGGTGATGAATTATTTGACTGTTTTAATTGGACAATCCCTTCATAAATTTCTCTAATATCTGAACCCTTGACCCTAATGGATTCAAATCCAAATGCTGAAAATTTTTCTACGAAATCACCTGGATTACAAATATCCTTTGTAAAACCATCTAATTGTTTTTTGTTATCATCAACAAATACAATTAAGTTGGATAACTGTTGATGAGAAGCAAACTGTATAGCCTCCCAACATTGTCCCTCATTTAACTCACCATCTCCAACAATAGCATAAGTATAAAAGGGACTCTTTCTTATTCTCTGACCATATGCAAGTCCGGTTGCAACACTAATTCCTTGTCCTAAAGAGCCCGTTGTCATATCTATGCCTGGCGTTAGATTTCTATCAGGATGAGACGGTAATTTGGTTCCATTTGTATTTAAAGAATATAAGAATTCTTTGTCAAAGAAACCATTCAAATAGAGTGTACTGTATAGAGCTGGTCCTCCGTGACCTTTTGATAATATGAAATAATCTCTATCTCGTGATGCAAATATTTCTGGAGTCATTGGCATCATTTCACCATAAAGCACTGCTAGAACTTCTACGATAGACAGACTTCCTCCGTAATGTCCGAATCCAAGATGATTCAAGGTTTCAAGAGTATTTAATCGGATTTTTGTTGCAAATTTTCTTAACTCATCTTCTCTATTTTTACTTAAAATCATCCCTTATTCCTCCTTTACAGATGGCTTTTTAATAAAGGATACTCCAAACATAACTGCTAAAATAAGAACAAGACCAATCACAATGCCTGCTTGTGAGCCAAATTGATTTAACATTCCTAAAATAATTCCTGATAGACCAAAATCTGCATCTGAGAAAGTTGATCCTTGGAAACCAAGTCCTCCCAAAACTGGCATTAAAAAGACTGGAAGAAAACTAATTAAAATACCTTGTAAAAATGCTCCAATAGTAGCTCCACGAACACCACCAGATGCATTCCCAATAACACCTGCAGTCGCTCCACAGAAGAAATGAGGCACAACACCTGGTAAGATAACAACCGTTCCTGAAGCAATCATAATTGCCATACTTACTAAACCACCAATAAAACTAGAGATAAATCCAATTAGAACTGCATTGGGTGCATAAGTATAAACAATCGGACAATCCAAAGCAGGTTTTGAATTAGGTACAAGACGCTCTGAAATACCTTTAAAGGCTGGAACAATTTCACCCAAAATAAGGCGAACACCTGCTAAAATAACAAATACCCCTGCTGCAAATTGACCTGCTAATTGTAAAGCATAAACTAGACCACTTGTACCACTACTAATTTCTTTTTCTATATATTCTGACCCTGCAAAGATAGCTACAATAATGTAAATAACTGCCATAGATAAAGTGATACTAACAGTACTATCACGTAAAAAAGCTAAACTCTTTGGAAATTTAATGTCCTCTGTTGATTTTGATTTGTCACCGATAAGGCTACCAGTAAAACCACTCAACCAATATCCCAAAGAACTGAAATGACCTAAAGCCACCTTGTCATTTCCAGTTAATTGAACCATATATTTTTGCACAAATGCTGGGGAAATACTCATAATAATACCGAGTGCTAATCCTCCTAGTAAGATGAGAGGCAAGCTAGTAAAGCCAGCAACTGATAAAATGACCGCAATCATACACGCCATATATAGAGTGTGGTGCCCTGTTAAAAAGATATATTTAAATCGAGTAAAACGAGCAATTAAGATATTGAACACCATGCCTGCAAACATAATCATTGCAGTAGCTGATCCATATGTTGTTAAAGCTACAGCTACAATTGCTTCATTATTCGGCACAACGCCAGATAAATGAAAAGCATGCTCAAACATGGTACCAAATGGATTTAAAGAATTTTGTACGATTCCTGCACCACCAGATACAACTAAGAAACCAACAAAGGTCTTAATTCCACCTTTAATAATATCAGGTAATTTCTTCTTCTGAAGAACTAATCCTAAGATTGCAATTAAAGCTACTAAAATAGCTGGTGTACTAACAATATCCAATATGAACTTCATCATGACGCTAGCCTCCTATATAAGTCCTTTTTCTTCACAAAGTTTCGTAATTAATTCTCGTAGTTCATCCATATCAATAATACTATTTAAGATACGAACATCTCCAAGATGACTAGCTGAATCAGCTAGATCACGACCAACAATCCAAATATCAGCAGCATTTGGATCTGCTCCACCTAAATCATAGTGTTCAACTTCTACATCTGAAACATTCAAATCACTCAATACAGATTCAATATTCATCTGTACCATAAAACTTGAACCTAATCCTGAACCACAAGCTGTACCAATTTTTAACATTATTTAATCCTCCTGTTTAATTATCATTTCAATGTCATCATAGTTTTTTGATGATATTAAAGTTTGAACATGATTTTTATCTCTTAAAATTGTTGTTAAATGTGACAAAGCCTTTAAATGACTTTCATTATCAATGGCTGCAATACAAATCAACAATCTTACCTCTTGTTCTGGATTATCCAATAAATAAATCGGTTTTTCCAAAACTAACATTGACATTCCTATTTCATTCACACCTTCATCTGGCCGAGCGTGAGGAATTGCTACTCCCTTCCCTAAATTAATAAAAGGCCCAAACTCTTCTACTTTTTGAATCATTGCCTCAGGGTAGTTCTCCGTTATCTTATCTTGATCCAAAAGCGGTTTAGCTGCTAAACGAATCGCCTCCTTCCATCCTAATTTTTGCGAACTAACCTGATAGGTTTCTTTGGTAATAAGTTGTTCTAGCACTGGTACAATTTCCTTTCTATCATTTTTTTGATAAAGATAATTCTTTAACGCCAATCTTAATTCCAATTCTTGTGTAATAATTCCATATCTTTTGACAATATTCAGGATTTGTTCAATCTCAAAATCCCCATACTCTAAATTCGGAAAATCTTTTAACACTAGTTCTACTAGTTGTATTGCTTGCTCTTCAGTCATCATAACCGAAACTAGATAATTTGGCTTTTCTGTCTCCACCTTTATGGTAGAAAAAACCATATCATAGTCACTACTAGCTTTCACCTGTAAATCATCAATCTTTGAGGTTCCTATAAACTCAATTTGAGGAAATAATGCTAATAGATTTTCTTTTAACATCAATGAAGAACTAACACCATTAGGACAAATGATTGCTGCTTTATACCATTTTTGAGGCAAAGTATCTGCTTTCTTTAAATAACCTCCGAAATGGATAACAAAATATGCTGTTTCACTATCAGGTATGGGTTTGTCAATAGCGTCCATCAAGGGAGTCAAAGAATCTTTTACTAGTTCAAATAAATCAGGATAATGTTCTTTAACATGCAATACATATTCATTTGAACTAGGTAGGCCGAACTTTAATCTATAGTAAGCCGGTATAAGGTGGCGGCGAAGATTTTCTCTCAATCCTTCCCTTTGTTTAAAATGTAACAAAGAAATATCTTCCATTCTACTTATAATAGCCTCTGTTAGTTGATTAAAGTAAACCGGAGCAACATCTACTTCACCTTCAAAGCAACTTGATAATAAAACTGTGATATAGCGATAATCATCCTCAGAAAACACCGTATCTATAATCCCCAAATCAACCACTGTATCCAATAAAATAGTGGTTATATCTTGAATAACAGGAGATACTAATGTCTCTGAAAGACATACTCTTTCAACATCCCTTTGATACCTACACAGAATGAATACTAAACCGAAAAGGCAAACTTTTAATTGATTTACAATAGGTACTAGCTGTAGCTTCTCATAATAATCTTTAACTACCTGATTTATCAAATCATAAGTTAATGAATACCCCCAACTGGATAAAACATAATCCAAACCCCAAATCCCTATGGAGGATTCCAGCAACTCACTAACCATTTGAAAAGCTAAGCGGTGCTTATTCCACTCTGAACCGTGTAAAGTATAACCTTTTGCTCTACTGTACCCTAGCTCCAAATCATTATCTAACATAATCTTTCTTAATGATTGAATATCAGATAAGGTTGTATTCTTACTTACTTTCAAAAAGTCTTGGTAATGATTATTTGATATAAAATCTAATCGGCAAAAAGTGTAAAGATAGATTAAAGCTAAGCGAGTCGACTTTGGTAAAACCAATTCATCCGACTTAATAATATCTGTCAAAGATTGCTTCGTACGATTTGATAAACTATAGCGACCTTGCTTTTTATCCAGCACTATCCCTTTATTAGCTAGATAAGGCACTAAATAATCTATTCCTTCTTTGACTTCCTTTATAGGTAAGCTCACCTTAACAGATAACTCATATAACGATAGCTCACAATGATCCATCAAAGTCATCAAAATAACTAGTGCTCTATAATCAAACATTTCTCTTCCTTTCTAACTACAATTATAGTGTAAAAGTTATAAGAATAAAAGAGTATTTGAGCACAATATAATCTCACCTTTTAAAAGAAATTATTGGGCTGAAAGTTTTTAGTAATTATTTTTCTACTTTTTTTCACGTTATAAATTAAAGCGATATCATTTAGATATCAATTAATAGAAATGGTTGAAATGGCACTAGAACGGCTCAATGAAGGGGAATTGGTAGAGCTTGACGAAGAACGAAAAGCTGCCATGGTTTCAAATCTCCTAGTCGTTCTCTGTGGCAATCATGATGCACAACCAATTGTCAACACAGGAAGTCTTTACTAAAGATGGCTGAAGCTAAAAAAAGCAGATCCCCCTTCGACTCTCAACAAAGTTATACGCTGCACTCGCATCATGGGCAGAAGACGACTTTCGTTCAGTCAATGGGCAAATCGAATATCTCCTCACAGAATGTGTCAAACAACGGAAGAAAGACGGAAAATACGTATCAGAAACCATTGACGAACCATTTGAGATTGATATTTAACATTTTCTCCTGTCTGCTAGGACTGACAGGAGAATTTTTTCATCTTTTTTTGTCAAGTAACTTTACTTTACAAAAAAAATGTGTTATCCTAGTATGGTTGATGAAAATCAGTAGATTGAATCGAATATAAATACCTAAAGGAGAAATCAAAATGGCAGTACCTGCACGTCGCACTTCAAAAGCGAAGAAAAACAAACGTCGTACACACTACAAAGTAACAGCTCCATCTGTAAACTTTGACGAAACTACTGGAGATTACTCACGTTCTCACCGTGTATCACTTAAAGGATACTACAAAGGACGTAAAATCGCTAAAGCTGCATCAGCTGAATAATAGAAGGGAGATACCATGCGCGTAAATATTACACTTGAACACAAAGAATCTGGTGAACGCTTGTACCTTACTTCTAAAAACAAACGTAACACTCCAGACCGTCTTCAATTGAAGAAATACTCACCAAAACTTCGCAAACACGTTGTGTTTACCGAAGTTAAGTAAGCATTCAATACGAATCAATACAGAAGAAAAACGCTGATTCAAGCGTTTTTTCTTTTTGTTAATTTCAGTACATTGCAATGAGAATCATTCGAATGACTACATTATTGATAATATTTGTTAAGCCATCAAAAGTAATTAACATTTCATAACGAGTAATCCTATTTAAACTCGTCTCACTATCTATTTTTTCTTATCTCTGTGTTATAATAAAATAGATTTTAAATCCATCTATTTTATTATTGAAAATTCTACATTTTTCAATTGAATTTTGATTACAAATATTCGCGCGATTTTCGCGTGATTTTCGCGTGAATATTTTAAAATATATCTTAGAAATACGATGAAATCAAAGATTTTAATTATCTATCAAATTTACTTTTTCGCGTGACAATCATTTAAAAAAATAAATTTAAGCAACATTATATTTTAGGAAGGGAAAATATGGACTTAAAATTTGAAGGGGTTGATTTAGAATACAAAAAAGCTAAAAACGATCTTCCAGAATCTTTCTGGGAAACCTACTCAGCATTTGCAAATACAAATGGCGGGAAAATAATTCTCGGGATAGACGAAAAAAATATTGACCCCTACCAAGGAGTCAATAATCCTCAAAAAATACGAGACAATTTATTCGCTTTAGTCGCAAACAAACAAAAAGTTAGTTGTAACTTACTTACAGATAATGATATTGAATACATTGATATTCCAGGCAAAAATAAACAACTCATGGTAATCACTGTAAGAGAAGCGAATCCTCACCAAAAACCCGTCCATCTAAAAAATGATTATCGTGAGTCATATAAAAGATTAGGTGAAGGCGATGTTCGACTTGATAAAGAAGAACTTAAATATCTGATGACTAGTTCTCATGATGATATTGATAGTGAGTTACTTAATAATTTTGACGAAAATGATTTAAATTTAGATACAATAAAACATTACAAGCAATTATTAATTGAACTTACTGGTAATACAAAATATAATAGCATTTCGTTGAGAAATTTTCTAATCGAAATTGGTGTATTTAAAAAAGACAGGATTGATAATACATATAAATTAACCGCAGGAGGACTAATATTTTTTGGAAAGTACAATTCTATCATTTCTCGTTATCCCAAATTTCAATTAGACTATTTTGAAAAAGATACCTCCCTTTCAACTAGGTGGAACGATAGAATTTCAACAGGGGATATGATGTACCCTGATTTAAACATGTTTGATTTTTTCAATTTAGCATATAAGAAATTAACTACTACAACAAATGATAGATTTGAGTTTAATAACGAATCTGCCCACCGTTTACCATTCAAGAAAGACCTATCTGAATCTATACGTGAAGCTTTAGTAAACTGCTTAATGCATGCTTACTATGACTTTGATTCTCCTATAGTTATTACAGCTTATCAAGACTTCTATGAATTTAAAAATCCAGGTAAGATGAAAATTTCTATTCCCGAATTTATACATGGCGGAACTTCCAAAACGCGAAATAGTACAATCTCTTCATTATTCCGTAGAATTGGGATGTCCGAAAAAGCTGGATCAGGTGGACCAAAAATTTTTGATATTTCCGAAAAGTATAAACTAAAAATCCCTGAGGTAAGCACTACCTTTGATAGTACTGTTGTTACAATCTGGAAAGTAGACTTATTGTCTTCTTATGCGGATACATCAGATAATGAAAAGATAATACTTGAATATATCATTAAAAATGGTAGCATTACTAAAAATGATGTCCTCGAAAATTCTCTCATGACTGAGTATAAATTTAGAGAAAATTTAAAATCTCTACAAAATAAAAAGTATATTGAGATAGAAGGTAAGGGACGATCTACAAGATATGTTCTCCCTAAAAGCTCAACTGAACAATACCACATCATTAAACAACAAATCAAAAATCTTGGAGATTTCATGACTAAATATTAAATATTTTATTTTCATTCCTAAAAATTTTTGAAATAATATTGTCTTTTCCCAAATTTTCGGAGACCAAAACGCAGGCTCAAATCGGCCTGCGTCTTTTCACTCTTCCCCTACTCTCTAAATCTCATTCAATTTTTCGAGATAGGCGGTTAATTCTGCTTGGGCTTCTGGTGTTGTGCCTACTAGCTGGCTGCGCATGTGTGCGAGTCTGGCTTCTACTTGACCAATCTCTTTATCAATCTCTGCGAGTTGATCTGCGAGGTCGGCTAGGGGAACAACTGGTTCTTCCTCAAAGGTATCGACATAGCGTGGAATGTTGAGGTTGTAGTCATTTTCGACAATCTCTTCAAAGCTGGCTAGATGGGCGAACTTCTCGACATTCTCGCGTTTTTGATAAGTCTCCAAAATCTTAGCAATATGGTCTTCGGTCATATTGCTAAGATTTTTCCCTTTTTCAAACTCTTTTGAGGCATCGATAAAGAAGACATCCTTATTGGTGCGATTCTTTTTAAGGATAATAATGGTTGTAGGGATAGAGGTATTGTAGAAGATATTTGCTGGCAAGCCGATAACTGTATCAATAGCGCCTTCTTCTAGTAGGTGCTGGCGAATTTTCTGCTCGGCTGCTCCTCGGAAGAGAACTCCGTGAGGAAGGACAATGGCCATAACTCCATTATGCTTGAGATGGTAAAAACCGTGAAGGAGGAAGGCAAAATCTGCTTTAGACTTAGGTGCAAGAACTCCATAACTTGAAAAGCGAGGATCTTGCAAGAATCCACTATCTGCTGACCACTTCAGTGAATAGGGTGGGTTCATCAAAACTCCATCAAAGTCTGTCGGCTCGGTAGTCGGCCAATCTTCATCTAGGGTATCGTGATTGCTGAGGTGATAGTTCTCAATCGCAACCCCATGGAGCATCATATTCATGCGAGCAAGGTTGAAAGTCGAAGTAATCAACTCTTGACCGTAGTAAGAAATCGTCGAAGCTTCCTTACTATAGCGCTTGGCATTGAGCAAGAGAGAACCAGAACCCATGGTCGGGTCGTAAACCGACATCCCCTTTTGATGCTCACGCCCTGCAAAGACAATCTGAGTCATGAGGTGAGAAACTGCTTGAGGTGTATAGAACTCCCCAGCCTTTTTCCCAGAATCACTGGCAAACTGGCCAATCAAGTACTCATAAGCATCACCCAAGATATCACCAGCATGACCAGAGACATTGAGATCGTTGAGCTGTTTCATAACCTCAGAGATGGTCTTGTTTTGCTTTTGTGGGGTGTTTCCTAGCTTTTTCGCATAGAGGTCGATATCTTCGAAAAGATTTTCAAATTTTTCATTGGCCTGCTCGATATCACGGAAACTTTGGGCTAGGGACTCTAGCTGGAAGGTTCCTTCGTGGATAGACTGAACCAGCTTGGTAAAGGTCAGAGAAGGATCAATCACATAGCCCAACTCGTCATTTAAGACCTCGATGAGGTCTTCACGGACATCTGCATCCGCAAAGTTTTCCTCGTAGAGAAGCTGCGCTTGCTGGAAGGACTCAAAGGTCTCGTCCAAGTTATCACAGACGGCTTGGAGGATGTTGTCGGATAGGTACTTGTAGAAAATCAAGCCCAAGAGGTAGGACTTGTATTCATTGGCTTCCATCTGGCCACGCAGTATATCTGCCGCATTCCAGAGGGATTGGTAGAGTTCTCTTGATAAATCTGTTTGTGACATAGGGTCTCCTATCAATTTCAACTTTCATTCGTTTAGTGTAGCTTTTTATGGTCTTGGTATCTTATGAATTGAACACGACCTAAAAGCTGAGTAAAAAAGATAAACTGTCTGGTCTTCATCGAAGACTGCGCCAGTTCCCTATTTTTACTGGGCTTTTGACGGTCTTTGTATCTTATATAAACATTTTTCTGAGTAGGGTTTGTTTGCTTTCTTTGAGCTGGTTAACTTTTTCCTCTTGCTTGGCAATGGACTTGTCTAGGCCTTGGAAGAAAGAACCGATTGCTTCTTGTTCAGGGAGGGAGGGGAGAGGGACTGGGATATCTTTCAGTTGCTTCAGTGGTAACTGCTTTAATGCTGTTCCAGTATTTCTCGATAACAATTCTCTTTGCCCTTTTGTACTAATAAAAAATTGTAAGAGAAAATCTCCTTTAGCTTCATTTTTGTTAGTCCGAATAATTGCGAGCTGTGAATTGATGTTCCATCCAACATTCTCATCTTTAGCGTATCCAATAGCTCCTAATGATCCTCTCACTGCTAAAATAATATCATCCAATTCAATGTGACCAGACGTCAGCTCTTCATGTTTTTCATGAGTTATATAATTTGCATTAGTCTCATCCAAAACTCCATTTACAAGATTACTACCTCTTAAAAAAGGGACACCATTTTCACTAGTAGTAAGGTCTTTCTCTGATGGATAAGCTTCTCCGTAGTTGCCATCTGTAAAAAGAGTTTCAGTTTCCCCCAACTTCACTTCCTTCCAGTCATCTTCAAATCCTGCGAAGCGAAGGGCTGGTTTGGTTTGTCCCTTGGCTGGGAAGAGGAGTTTGAGGTAGGTTTTCTTCTGCTCTTTGAGCACCTCTAACTTACGCTGTTGAAGGGTGATAAGGTGGTCGAGATTGCGAAAATATGCTCCAATTTTCTGTTGTTCGCTGTATTTTGGATAATATGCTTCAAATCCCATTACATCAGAAACTGATAAATTTGTTTGCTTTGCTCCATCATCAAATGCTAAGAAATATGGATGCCTATTCATTAAAATGTAAAGAAAATAAGGGAATGTTTCGCCTATTGGAGTTATCCCTGCGATTCGCTGATTTAGCGTGTATTTATCATTTTTTTCGACCCAAAATGTTCTCGCAATAGCACGACCATTTGGAACATCACTCAGCACAAAGGCAATCTCATTTTCAAACAATGCTTCATTTTTCTTATTAGAAAATTTCTTTACTTCACCATCTGTGGAAATGAATTTTGAATTTACTACAATATACTTTCCGTTCTCATCAATGCAGTTTTCGTGAGCCTTTCCGTTACGATATTGAGCTACTTCTCCCAACTTACGCTGTTCCCAAGCTTCAGTATATCTCACAAAGCGATAACTTGGTTTCTTTGTCATATATCTCCTCCAACTATTTCATCTTTATTTGTATCTATAAATTGCAATTGATAAGCTTTATGAGCACCCCATGACTTAAGTATTTTCTTAATAGTATATTCATACTTCTTATCAAACTGGTCTATATAAATGCTCACATCCGGTGCCTGTTTAAAGATTTCTTTAAAGTATGGAGAATCTACTCCATTCTCATCCCGAATACCAAAACCAATGAAGTAAATTTCTTTGATAGAACTTAAACTTTTGAAAAAGTAGTCGTGTTTTCTAAGTTGCTGATGGACGGGCTTTCTAGTCAAATAAACTAAATTATGAAGAAAGTCACGTACCTCAGTTGGGTTATTTTGTCTAAATTTATCATAAGAATCCATTTCACGATTATGTCCAAATATTAGCTTATTTTCAGAAATACTTCCATGTATATGACATATTTGTTCAGAATTTATACCGTAGAAATCCTCTAATAACATACTATAATTAAAAGTTAAAAAGTAGGCATTTTTATTGTGTTCAACAGATTTCTTTCGTTTTAGTTTTTTTAGATTAGTAGGCATATTATCCCAGTCAAGAATAAAACATTGAACCCATTCCCTAAATAAGTTTTCAATGTCTGCTCTTAGAAATTTTTCAAGAATCGTTGCCAGTTCCTCAGAATATGTTTCTAAATTTTCCAAGACACAAGATGGCGGTATAATTTTCACCTCATTTATCCAACCTAAATCACGCTCCAACTGAGACCAAAAATTTTCTAATCTCATTAATTGCATCATATGTCGATAAATAAATTGATACCGTTCATGTTTATCTAACTGACCATTTCTAATTTTAGGCAGAGAATATCCATATATGTCTCTCAACTCATCTTCATTAACATATCGATGTTGTTCTTGAATTTCAATATCCTTTTCCCTAAAAAAGTCGCAAATTCCCTTTGATGTTTGCAACGACTCTAACAACTCATCTTTCCCATAAGCCTGCTGATAAACAAACTTCTTGAAATATAGATAATTCGTCTTCAAATCATGCGCCATATCAAAACCATTTCCGATAATAAATAATTTCTCCACTATATCCCCCTTTCTATTACTCCATTTTCTTATTTCTACACTTTAGGTTTTCTTTTTTGATGTCTATTCTTCAATTTTGCCTATTTTTGCACTTTAGGATTGCCATCTGTCATTTCTATTGTTAAATTTTGGCCATTTTTGCACTTTAGAACGACAACTACGTTATCCTATTCTTCAATTTTACCTATTTTAAAACAATAGATAGGCTTATTTTGTGATATAATGTTAAAAAACGTTGAAATGCGAGGATGACTACATATGAACTATAGAGAACTTAGAAAAATCTACTACAGTCATCGTGACCAATATGAGGAAGAGTATCAACTACGCTTACAGGGATACAGCTCCATTAGGACATCTCTTTATCCTCATTTAATGCAACGCGATACTGTCAAAACAAGTCAATACCCTTTATTTGTTACCCTGCATCTTGGGATTTCCCAACTGATGGAAACTATCTCACAGCAGTCTCAACGAATTAGCGAAATAGCTGGTACCCTCCCTAAGATTGCCCACGATCAATTTTATAAAGAACAACTCTACCAATCGATTATTTCCACAAATGAGATTGAGGGTATCCATACAACTCGTAAAGAGTTGGTTGATGTGGAGAAACTCCTAGAGGAAGACCCCTATAAGACCGAACAAATCAAACATCTTTCCACCTTGCGAATGTACCAACAAATCTTGAAGGATGAATTTCTCCAAATCCAATCGCTTGAAGATATCAGAGAGATTTATGACCAATTAACACAGGGAGAAATATCGCCAGAGGATGAACTCGATGGAGAGTTTTTTAGACAGAAATCGGTCTTTATCCAAGACGACAAAACTGGCAAAGTCCTCTATATCCCACCTCAAAAGGAGGAACAGATTCAGGTCATGTTGACAGAGTGGATTCGTTTTATAAACGACCATTCTATCCCAAACCTTATCAAGGCTTGTGCTGGACACTATTTTTTTGAAAATATTCATCCCTTCTATGACGGTAACGGTCGGACAGGACGCTATATCCTTGCCAAGTACTTGTCTAGAAAACTCGATAAATTTTCAGGGTTAGTTTTGTCCCAACAAATCAATCACCATAAGCAAGACTATTATAAGGCTTTTAGGAATACTGGCGATCATCTCAACCGTGCCGATGCTACCTTCTTCGTTGAAACCTTGTTGACTTTTATCAAGGAAGGACAGGAAAACATTATCCAAACCCTCCTTGAAAAACAAGAGCAACTGCATCGCTATAAAGTTAAGATAGAGCAAACAGAAGGTCTGGAGGAAGTCGAGAAATACATCTTGTTTCTCCTCGCTCAGTCCAAGCTCTTTGTCGATGATAAGAGAGATGGTATAGAAGATAGAAGCATCATCCAACTGGCCAATCAGTCCAACCATCATTACTCTAAGAAAAAGGTCAAGGATGCTTTCTTGCATCTTGAAGAGAGAGGAATTTTGACCCTAATTAGTCGAAAACCTTCCCAACATTATCTTTCTGACTATTTTTAATACTCAATGAAAANNACTGACGAAGTCAGTCACATATATACGGCAAGGCGACGTTGACGTGGTTTGAAGAGATTTTCGAAGAGTATAAACCTATCTCCCCCTTAGCGGTAGGATATCCTCTGAAATCATGCGCATATAGTCCTCTTTGAGGGCTTTTTTGTATTTGAGTTTTGGTAGTGCCTTGTCTCCGTGAGCTTCCTTATAGGCCAGATAGTCCTGAGACTCGGTGATGGCTTTTTCGCCATTTTGCTTGTCTCGTCCGATGCGGTAGTTGTCCACTACGAACTGGAGTTCATCCTCTCCTATCTGCCAATAATCTGCCGTTTCACGAATCTTTTTCTGGGTTGTTAGCTCAATCATCTCATCCAACTTATGGGTTACAGACTGTCCCTGATAGCTCTTGGCATCAGCTTGAACATCCTGCCAGAGTTTAGAAATGATGCTGGATAACTTAGGATTGGATTTGTTCAAATCTTCGATATACTTATCTACCAGACTCTTTTCCTTTTTACCAATGAGGTTTTCCCGATTTTCAATCAGGGCTTGAATGAGAGAGAGGATATAGTGATAGTTTATCTCGTCGGTACGGATGGATTCAAGCTCATACTCTATATCTACGAGAAGGCTTTCATCTTCTTGGTCTTCTTTTCTGCGTCTGCGGAGTTCTTCGATGACATTTTGATATTGGCCAGCAAAGTTCTCGATGTCTTCTAGGCTGAGACCAATCTCTCTGAAAATGACTTTCTCATCATAGTCCGAATAGACCTGTATAGAGGATAGGAGTTTGTCAAATTCTTGGAAGGCCTTGGCAAAGCGTTTTAATTCTGCATCTGTCGCTGTATCCAAATCAGGCACCTGCTCTGGACTTGGAGCGATGGCTAATAGTTGATGAACCTTCTCCAGAAACTTGGCCTTCTCCTCCTGCCATTCTGGGGCTAAGACACTGGTTTCGCCACCATTTGAGTAGAGGCTCAGAGCTTCATCCACCTTTTCTTTAAAACGGTCAGGAGTTTGGAAGGTGACGATTTGACCGAATTTCTTGCCTTCATCAAAGAGGCGATTGGTTCGTGAAAAGGCCTGAATGATATGCTGGGGTTTCATGGGCTGACGATCCATGAATAGGGTCGATAGGCAAGGGGCATCAAAGCCTGTCAACAAGCGATCCACCACGATAACCAGGTCCAATTGCTCTTCACGGAAGGCAAAGCGTTCTTTCTTACGGGCCAGACGGTCGTTGAGGTCACTATTGTAGGATGCAATGGTTGCTAGGCTAAAATGGGTACCAAACATGGCATTGTAGTCTTCTAAACTCTCCTCCATATAGGATTGGTTGACATAGGAGTCTGCTTCATTTTCTGTCACTGAGTAAGTAATAGCAACCTTAGGAAAGTCTGGTAAGACCTTTTTAACATTTTCCGAGATGCTTAGAGACTTTTCTCCATTTTTGACTTGTTTAATCAGGTTATAATAGGTCTGCGCACGGGCAATACTTTTGACGGTCAAAATGGCTTCATAGGTTTTTCCTACCCCATTTTGGAAGCCGAGTTTGCGTCTTGAGCGATTGAGAATGGCATCTAAAACGGCAAGCATGTGGCCTTCGTCATCATAGCGCTCCTCATCAATCTCATCTTCTGCCCAACCAGGCATGGTTGTCTGATACTCCACATTAAAGCCAAGAACCGCCTTGTCATGGATGGCTTCTTTGACAGTATATTGGTGGAGGCAGTCACCGTACTGCTCTTCGGTTGTCTGAGCAAGGTCTCCTTTTTGTTTACGTTTATTTTCTGTAAAGATAGGAGTTCCTGTAAACCCATACCAGAGAGAATTTGTAAAGAAGTGCTCTAGGTGGCGTTGGCGTTCAGGAGTCACTGCGCGATGGCATTCATCGACGACAAAGGCTAGTTTGAGTTGTTTGATACGATTATAGACCTTTTGGTGACGGCCTTCATCAAACTGACGAATCATGGCATTGATTTTCTGGATGGTCGTCACAACGACACGGCGGTCATCAGAAGCCAGATTTTTAACCAATTCCTGTGTATCATCGGTCTCGTCGATATCGATCATGTCATTCTCTGCGTAAGACTGAAAAGAACTAGTCGTCTGCTGGTCAAGGTCTGTCCTATCAATCACAAAGATTGTCTTTTCGATAGATGGAATCTGGAGCAGATTGCGCGAAACCTTATAAGAGGTCAGGGTCTTTCCTGAACCAGTCGTATGCCAAATATAGCCCGACTGGCGCTGGCGACTGGCTTCACGGATAGCCTCAATGGCATGTACCTGATAGGGACGCAATAAAATCAAGGCCTTCTTGTCATCATCGATGACAGAATACTGCATGACCATCTCGTGGGCTCTCGGTATCGACAAGACAGACTCTGCAAAGTCAAATAGCTGGGGTTGGGGCTATTTTCACTATCCACCCACTTGGTCAAGAAGCGTTCATTTAGCTTGTTGGCTTTGGTAGCTGCGATGTAACGAGTGTCTGTGACATTAGAGACGACAAACATCTGAAGACTTGAAAAAATACCTCTGAACTGTCCTTCTTGGTCGTATTTCTTAATCTGACGAAAGGCATCCATATAAGGATGAGAACGGCTTTTCAGTTCGATTTTAATCATAGGCAGACCATTGATCAGCAAAGTCACATCCCCACGACGCTGGCGAATCCCTTCTCCGCCTGTGATGACTTGGTTGACAACCTCATAGCTGGATTTGCCACCAGCGACATTGTTTCTCCACAAGACTTCCAAGCGAATGGTGCCTAGACTGGCGTCTTCACGTTGAACCTGCACCTTGGCAATGCCATTTTCCCCTGCTATCCACTTGGCTGCTTCATAGAAGTTAACGAAATTGAGCTGGTTTTTAATTTGATTTTTCTCTGAATTTGTCAGGGGATGGTCTTGCAAAATGCGGACATTATTAGCTTCCAGCTTGGCAAAAAAGTTTCCCCATAGGAGGTCTTCAGTATTTAACTCAGATCGATACACCCATTGACTTTCTCCCTTTGTCAGCTGGTTGATTAAATCTCGCTCGATAGCCAATTCCTGTTTGGTTTTGGCTTTACCTGCTACAGGGATAGCAGTCTCGTCTTTGGGAGAGAGTCTTTGGCTGATATGGAAATCTTGCAAGGCGGCTTGATTGAGATGTTGCAATTTTTTGAGAAGATCTTGCTCCGTCCCTTTTATGGCTTGATAGGCTGCCGTCAGGTCTTTATCTGCATCCAGGTAGTGATGGGGGTTCTTCTTTATTTGGATATAGCCCTGCACCAAATCTTCTAAACGTCCCAGCTGAATAGTAAGCTGGTTCTGGAGTTCCTGAGAATTGCTTCCAGATGCTTCTTTCTGGTTGATAGCTTCTAGGTATTCTACGATGGCAGCATAACTAGGCTGCAACTCAGGTGCTGAAACGATGAGTTCTTGTTCTAATTCTTTTGATAAAGTGTAAGCCATGTTCATACCCCATTTCTACAACGCAAAAAGCCTACCAAAAAGATTGGCAGGTTTTGAAAATGGGTATGAAAACGCGAGTTTATATATATATATGCAAGTTAGTTATTCGCTTAAATTTGAAAACCATAGGGACTCTTCCTTTTCATTCATCCAAGGCGTTGCGGCATCGAAAAAACAGCGCCTTTACTTCCTTCTATTGTATCATAAAAGACTCCTTGGGAAAAGATTTCCCATGCTTTTATCTCTATTTCAGAGTAAACTGACTTGCTGGTCACTAATGATAGTTGGTAAAAACTCCTAGACCAAGCAAAATCCCCTGCAAATTTACATTACAGAGGACTTATGTGTTATTCTTGTACTTCTTTCTGGGCGGCCTTTCCTTGATTTAGAAGGGCTTGGACGATTTTTTCATCGCGTAGTTTGACAGAATCATTGATCATTTCTGCGGACTTGACGATAGTTGTTTCTAGTTGGGCACGTTTCTGACGACCCAATTCAATGGCTGCGACGATACCTTGGTTTTGTGCAACCAGACTTTCAGCCAGTTTGGTAACCGATTCGACAGCGACTGTCGGGCTTTGGGCAATTCGTTCCATCTGCGGAATCACTTCCTTACTGGTTTCA
This sequence comes from Streptococcus sp. k-628, assembly GCF_013277475.1. NCBI lineage: Bacteria > Bacillati > Bacillota > Bacilli > Lactobacillales > Streptococcaceae > Streptococcus > Streptococcus sp. k-628. Next base: position 14,199 of record NZ_VMMZ01000022.1, on the reverse strand, counting down.
GCTAGCATCTGAAGGGCAGCATTGTTGGCATTGACAATGGCATCTGCCACGACACCTGATTTCATTGATTGTTGCAAAATACCCAGTTGGGCAATAGAAAGCTTCATTGTTGGAATCGTATTACGACGAAGCATGCCCAATTTTTGGCGCATATCAGATGACACCTTCACAAGATTGCGCATCTGAGGTGTTGTTGCCCAGGCAACATAGAGACGGCTGACATACTCAGTGTGCTGTTGTTCAAGGGTATTGACCACTTCAGCCATGCGGGCCAATTCTTGTGACTTGGTTTGGTATTCTACCGTACTTGTATCGAGTTGGTCAGCTTGAGCTTTCAATTCGGCAGCGCGTTTGCCAGCTTCTGTCTGGCTGGCTTCGATAAAGGAAATCACTCCCACTAGATTTTCAATGGATTTGGTATTGTCCTCAATCAGCATCTCAGCAGAGACAATATTTCGAGCTAGCACATCTTCTTGCTTGACCACTGCGGCAGCCATGCCATCGAGCTTTTGCTCCACTGTTTTTGAGTCAAAGTAAAATTCTTGTAAGGTATTCTTACTCTTGTTAAACAATCGTTGCAAAAAGTTTGGCTTCTCTTCTAACTCAGCAATTTCAGCGTTCTTGTATTTGACTACAAAGCCTTGCAACTCACGGTTGGTATTTTTGAGTAAGTCATCCACTTGGGGAATCTGCAGTTTCTTTTGTTCTGACAAGATACGGTTGACCGTATTGTTCACACCTTCTACAGCAGATTGTCCAAAATCCAAAAGAGCATTTTGATTGGTGACAAACTGGTCTACCAACTGGGGCACGTGCGCCTTAATCCCTTCTTGTTGCTCAGGGCTCAGCTTCTCAAGGAAGGTCAAGGTCTTGTCTGAGCCAGTATTGGTCTCGATGATTTGGGTTGTTTTATCCACCTTAGCTACCGTATTATTGGCAATCTGGTCAATATCAAAATTAAATTCTGTCATGGTTACTCCTTTGTTTCTAACCTATTCTTTACGATCTTTTTCTAGAATACGCAGACTGATATCAAAATCACGCATATCTGTTTCATTGAGTTCTCTCAAAACTTGGTCAAGCTCAAGGTCAAATTGTTCGATAGCTGCTTTAGCTTGCTCTAAGCGTTCTTCTGCTCGATTATAGTTCTTCGGATTGGCCTTAATCTTTAAATAGCCTTCTAAAATCGTTTTGAATTTCTCCATCTTCAAACTATGAATGGCAGTCAATTCTTCCTTATCCCCTTCAGCCGAGGTAGCAATCTTGTCTAAAATGGCCTGATGGTCAATAGCAATATTGGCCAAGGTCTGAGACAATTCTGGAGCTAATTCCTCTGGCTCCGCATTTTCAAGATCTACCTGACTTTCTCTATCCAAACGCTCTAGCTGAACATCGATGTTTGCCCTTACTGTACGAACCTTTTTGTCAATACGGTTGTAGACATCAGCATCGATATAGGACTTGAGACGATCCGCCTCCTGATGGATTTCCCGCAGTTCGATTAATACTTGATTGGCCAGACTCTTATAGGAATCTGAGCCTTTCTCTACCAAGACTCCCTCTAACTGCTGAATATCTTTGTCCGCCTGACGAATCCGAGCTTTTAAAAGCTCAATCCGATCGTCGAGAGAAGCATCCTGCAAAAGAGGATAGCGCCAACGTTTATAGAGACGATAACCACCATAGCCTAGTAGGACACAAGCCGCAAGTGGAAGAGCATATTGAACCAAAAGGCCCAGTAAGAACAAGAAGCCCCAAAAATAGAGACAGCCTTTCCAAAAACCATTACCCGATTTCATAAACATTCCTTATTTTCAATTTATAAGTCTATTTTAGCACAAAAGAGCAAAATGAGGGCGGAAATTCCCTAGAAAAGAGTTGATTTCTTTGCTGTAGAATGGAACTTGGTAGCGCGTGTGCTAATTTCAGTGAAGCGGACTCAAACCACAAACACACTCTGAGGAAATATCAAAACAAAAGCTTGAAATATTGGGTGTTATATGTTAGAATGAACTTACAATGTGAGTAAAGTTACAGCATATGTAACTAAAAAGCCCCACCGTGCCACCGATGGGGTTTTTTGCTACCCTCTTAAAGGGTTAACCATTACTTCTTACGTTTCTTAAGCCATAACTTGAAAAGCTCAGATAACACGTTAATAAGTAACGGAGCTAGAAACACTGTGAGTAAAGTTTCTAACATATGTAACACCTCCCTTCATTAAATTGAGGGGGCCAAAATATTATATCATACCAGATTTATATCATCAACATCGCGTCATTATTAGCATAGATAGACTCAGATACACCAATAACCTTACTAGCAAATCTCTAAACAAACCCAGAAATCAATATTTTAAGACAAAGCAAAAAGCCCACTGTTGTAGGCTTTCTGTATCATATATCTTAAAATTAAAGCATTTTGTTGTAGAATTCAACGACAAGTGCTTCGTTGATTTCTGGGTTGATTTCGTCGCGTTCTGGCAAGCGAGTCAATGAACCTTCCAATTTTTCAGCGTCGAATGATACGAATGCTGGACGTCCAAGAGTAGCTTCTACTGCTTCAAGGATTGCTGGAACTTTCAATGATTTTTCACGAACTGAGATCACTTGACCTGGAGTTACGCGGTATGATGGGATATCAACGCGTTTTCCGTCAACAAGGATGTGACCGTGGTTTACGAATTGACGAGCTTGACGACGAGTAGTCGCAAGACCAAGACGGTAAACAACGTTATCCAAACGACGTTCCAAAAGAAGCATGAAGTTGAAACCTAGGATTCCGCCTTTGATTTTTGTAGCTTGTACGAACAAGTTACGGAATTGTTTTTCACCTACACCGTAAGTGAAACGAAGTTTTTGTTTTTCAGCCAATTGCAAACCGTATTCTGACAATTTAGAACGGTTGTTTGGTCCGTGTTGTCCTGGTACGTAGTTACGACGTGCCAATTCTTTACCTGTACCTGTAAGTGAAAGGCCAAGGCGACGAGCTTGTTTCCAAGATGGTCCTGTATAACGTGACATGTAAATGTCCTCCTGATATAAATAATATTTCGGTGGAAATAGTCACTTAGAAAGCCCTGATTCGTGCAGATGCCCTTCGCCTAAACAGCCAAGGTTACTTATCATAAGACACCTGTTGACGAGCTTCATGCTTTCCTGCTGATATTTCACACAAAATTCATTCTACCATGAATGGCTGGATTTGTAAAGGGGTTTTAAGCTTTATTTTCATTGCCAGAGAGATTGAGAAGGAGGGTAAAGGTGCTTCCTAGACCGTACTGGCTGCTGACTGTGATTTCCCCACCCAATTGATGAGCCAATTCACGCGCAATCGCAAGACCCAAGCCATGACCACCTGTCTTCATATTACGCGAAGTTTCTACACGATAAAGGCGTTTGAAAATATTCTCCAAGTCCTCTGGGGCAATCCCCTGTCCTTCATCGGTCACACTGATTGAAAGCTGGTGCTTCTCCAGCTTAGCCACCACTTCCAGCTTGGTTCCTGGAGCAGAGTATTTAAAAGCATTATTAACCAGATTCACCAAGATACGAGAAAGCTTGGCATAATCTCCTTCAATCCGGGCAGACTCTGGGATTACCTGTAAGTGGACATCTCTTCTCTCCTGCTCAATCAAGAACTGAAATTCACTCATGCACTCAATCAAGAGCTGATCCAGAAAAATACTGTCTTTACTAGTCATATCCGCCTGATTTCTAGCTGTGTTTAGGGTCAAAAAATTCAACTCTTCAACCAATTTATTGAGCCTTTCCGTCTGACGCCCAATGGTTGCTAGATAATGAGCTTGCTCCGACTCCTTGATAACCCCATCTAAAATCCCTTCTACCGTCGCTTGGATTGAAGTGATAGGAGTCTTAATATCATGCGAAAGTTGAGCAATCATCAAGCCCTTTTCTCGTTCGCTTTCTTCCAAGGAATCAAAGCTTGCCTGCAAATCATGGGACATTTCATTAAAAGCTTGCCCTAATTGTTGAAATTCTAAAGGACCTTGAACCTCCAAATTTGAAGGAAAATCCTTGTCCGCTACCCGCTTGGCATGTTCCTTGAGTTTGCCCAACGACGTAAAGACCGGCGATAGGAGAAAGAGACTAATCCCAGCACCGATAAGGCTGGCAATGATGGTCATCCCAAGCAAAAAGTAAATCTCACTTTTCTCAATCAGCATTTTTTGAACAGCCCAAAAAACAACCAAAATGGTTAAGAGGGTTGAAATAATATATCCAACCAAAATATAACTTTTTAGTTTCATGTTTGTCCTCTCGGTTTCTCTATCTTATATCCCAACCCCCAAACTGTCTTAATAGTGGGCGTTTGGTCACTACTATATTTTGCCAACTCCTGTCGAAGAGCATGGATATGCACATTCAAGGTATTGGTGTCATCCACGTAGTCTTCTTGCCAGACCTTTTCATAGAGGTCTGTCTTGGAGAAAACTCTCTCTGGATTGCTAGCTAAAATCCACAGCAATTCAAATGATTTAACAGTCAAATCCAGCATTTCTTCTCCTATTTGAACTTCATGACTACTATGATTCATTTTCAGATTGCCAAGGGAAATCAGCTCTGTTTCGCCCCCACGATGAAGGCGGCGCAAAATATTGTGAACCCGCAAAACCAGCTCACGAGGGCTAAAGGGCTTAGCAATAAAATCATCTGCTCCCAAGCTCAGACCGTAAATCTTGTCCTGTTCACTGGTCTTAGCAGTAATAAATAGGAAAGGCTGCTCTGGTGATAAGTATTGAACCTCACCGATTAAATCATAACCATCCATCCGAGGCATCATGACATCTGTGATAATCAAATCAATCGGTTTTTTCTTGAACAGCTCTAGCGCTTCCAGTCCATCATGGGCTACCAAGACCTGATAACCTGCCTGAATTAAGTATCGCTGATGAATATCGGTGATTTCTACCTCGTCGTCAACGAGTAAAATTGTCTTTCCCATCTGTCTCTCCTTTGATAAAAACAGTGCTATACTGCTTTAAGTATAACACTATTTTTATTGTTTTACGATGATTTTAATCTGCTATTGAAAGAAAGTCCTGATAGCTGATTGAGTTGGTAAACTAGCCTTAGTCAGCCCACTATCCATCATTTATTTCCTTAGCTAATTAGTTTTCTTCTTTTTTGTTTTTCAAACCTAGACCACCGAGTAAACCTGCAAGTGCAAGCCCAAGGAAACCAATACTTGCCATTGATGTTTGAGCTTCACCAGTATTTGGTAGCATAGCTTTATCATCTGACATCATCTTGTCTGACATCATCGTATCAGACATCTTGTTAGCAGAAGCAGCCATGTTTTCACCTGCCATCATATTGGTAGAGCTTGTCATGGTGTCAGCAGGCATGCTATCTGTAGTACCTGGAGCTGGAGTCTCAGTCTTCATACCTGATTTTTCCATTTGGTCATTTGCTGGAATTGCTTTATCAGTCTCTTTGGCTGGTGCCATCATGTCCTTATGGTCAGTAGGCATTTGATGAGTCGCACCTGTAGCATGACTGTGATTCATCGGAGTCACTCTAGAACCAGAGTTAGAAGGTGAGAAAGAACCATTTGCTGTGTCTGATGTTTCTTTAACATTTATCTTAATAGTGACTTGTTTAGTCGCTACGACATTTGTCAAATCTGCTTTACCGTCTTTGTTACCGTAAACTTTAACAGTAGCTTTATAAGTTTGAGTACCATTAGCACGAAGCTGATCGATTAAAGCTTGACCTTGTTTACCAACAGTATTGCCATTTAAGTCTACTTCATAGAAGTATTGACCTTTGGTCTTCACGTTTTCTCCTAATGGAGATAAAGCAGGATTTTTAGCTACACCATTATCAGACCATGGAGCCTTATCAGAAGCTTTTAGTAATAGACGAGTCAACATACCATCACCAGCGAATAGTTCATAAGGAATTACTTGATTTACACCGGCAGTGAAAGGACCTTTTCCTTCAGCTTTTTCAAGATAAGCAGCAGGAACATCAATACTGTCTTTAACGTTATCTTTAACAGCTTTTTCGACAGTTTCTTTAGCAACTAATCCATTGATGTTGATGTCTACATTTTTAGTAGCAACTAGATTAGTCAAGTCAGCTTTACCGTCTTTATTTCCGTAAACTTTAACAGTAGCTTTATAAGTTTGAGTACCATTAGCGCGAAGCTGATCAATTAAATCTTGACCTTGTTTACCAACAGTATTGCCATTTAAGTCTACTTCATAGAAATATTGACCTTTTGTTTTCACATTTTCTCCTAATGGAGATAAAGCAGGATTTTTAGCTACACCATTATCAGACCATGGAGCCTTATCAGAAGCTTTTAGTAATAGACGAGTCAACATACCATCACCAGCGAAGAGTTCATAAGGAATTACTTGGTTTACACCGGCTGTGAATGGACCTTTTCCTTCAGCTTTTTCAAGATAAGCAGCAGGAACATCGATACTGTCTTTGACGTTGTCTGCAACAGCTTTTCCGACAGTTTCTTTAGCAACTAATCCATTGATGTTGATGTCTACATTTTTAGTAGCAACTAGATTAGTCAAGTCAGCTTTACCGTCTTTATTTCCGTAAACTTTAACAGTAGCTTTATAAGTTTGAGTACCATTAGCACGAAGCTGATCAATTAAATCTTGACCTTGTTTACCAACAGTATTGCCATTTAAGTCTACTTCATAGAAATATTGACCTTTTGTTTTCACATTTTCTCCTAATGGAGATAAAGCAGGATTTTTAGCTACACCATTATCAGACCATGGAGCCTTATCAGAAGCTTTGAGCAAGAGACGAGTCAACATACCATCACCTGCGAAGAGTTCATAAGGAATTACTTGGTTTACACCGGCAGTGAAAGGACCTTTTCCTTCAGCTTTTTCAAGATAAGCAGCAGGAACATCGATACTGTCTTTAACGTTGTTTTCAACTGCAGAGTTAACATCGCTTCTTGTTACAAGACCGTTCAAGGTAATATTGACTTTACGTTCCTTGACAACCTTATTCAAATTTGGTTTATCTCCGGCTGCTTCATAGACAGTCAGGGTAGCTTCATAGGTATTTGTACCATTAGTACGAAGTGTATCTAATAAATCCTGACCCTGCTTACCTGTGGTGTTACCATTCAAAGATACTTGATAGTAATACTTGTCATCAGGTAAATTTTTCACTGGTGGAATTTTCTCGTTTTGAGCGACACCGTTATCTGACCATGGAGCCTTGTCAGATGCTTTGAGCAAGAGACGAGTCAACATACCATCGCCTGCGAAAAGTTCATATTTAAGCGGTTTGTTTACACCAGCCAAGAAAGGACCGGGAACTTTGGCTTGTTCTAGGTAGCCCGCTGGGACATCAATACTGTCTTTAACATCCTCATCGACAGCTTTTTCAATATCTTCTGGAGTTGCTTGTGTCCCTGCCACATCATCTGTATCTACAGCTTCTTTTAAGACATCTGTTAGCTCTGAATTTTCTTGAGCTTCTTCACCTTTTTCAAAAAGTGTATCCAGACGAGAAGGGCTTGTTTCCTCGCTCACTTCAGTTCTTTCTGTAGGTGTAGAAAGTGAGTTCGTATTTCCAGCAACAGCCTCAGGTTTCGCTTGAGCAAGAACGGTGTCTCCCTGAGTTTCTGCTAAGTCACCCTTTTTCGTTACCGATTCCCCTTCAGGTAAGACTTGAGCAGGGGTTGGATTGACTACATCGGCACGCACCGAACTTGGTTGACCAACTAGGACAAAGAAGCCACTAGCCACAACAACTGAGGCAACACCGACACTAATACGGCGAATAGACCAACGAGTATATCTTTGATTTGGATTGAATTTCATAGGATTCTCCTTAGAGTTTTTCTTTATTTGATGACTCTAGTATAATCTCCTAAAATTAAAAAGGACTAAGAAAAAGTTAAAATTTTTCTTAAATCCCTCTTATAAAATACTTATATCAATTAAATCCATAAACAGATTTGGTGATTTGATAGACAACATTGGACAGTTTGCGAGCTGGCAAGACAGAATGTTTGGTCAAACGGCTGAGCATGGTTTTGCGAATAGCTTGAAAAACCTCTGGATTTTCCTGCTGAATATAGGTCCACAGCTCCCGTTTTTTGGCCAGATGCTCTGCTGTGCCTGCTCGGTTGAGCAGGGCACTGGAAATCACCGTCGTGATTTCAATATGATTCAGCAGATATTCTCGCATTTTGGGGTGGCTCACTTGGGATAAATCAAGCTGGTCTACCAAGAGTCGATTAACCTTGAGTTGCTGGTCAATGCGCTTAATCATCACTTGCTCATTGACAGACTGGTCCTCACGCCCAATCAAATAACGATAGAAATCGACAGGCAGATAGTACATGGTCTTAACCTGCTGAAGGGGGGTAAAGACAAAGAGATTATCGACATAAAAAGTATGCTCAGGCAATTGGAACTGGCTCGCTCGCAACAAATCTGTCCGGTAAATCAGCGAGTGCATCATGATATACTGGCCTTTGGAGAAATTTCCGACCTGATCCCAGCCAAAAATCTGCTGGACAGGCAAGACTGACTCGTAACTCATACTCTTCTTACGAGACTGACCTTCCTTTTCATAGACAAAATTGGTCACAAAGGCGTCAACCTCTTGACCCTTACTCTCAAGTTCCTGCAAGGTTTCCAAAATTTTCAGGTAAGCACGAGGATCCACCCAGTCATCACTATCAACCACTTTAAAATAGCGCCCAGACGCCTCCGCCAAGCCGCGATTGACAGCACCGCCATGTCCTTTATTTTCCTGATAGATGGCTCTAACGATGTTAGGATACTTGCTAGCTAAATGCTCAGCGATTTCCTGAGTCTGGTCCTGAGACCCATCATTGATAATCAAAATCTCAACTTGCTCACCACCAATCACTAGCGACTCCACACAGTAATGAAGATAGGCTGCGGCATTATAGCTAGGAATGGCGATAGACAATAACTTCATAATCTGCTCCTTTAGGGGACTGATTTTTTCTTATACTCTTCGAAAATCTCTTCAAACCGCGTCAACGTCACCTTGCCGTAGGTATATGATACTGACTTCGTCAGTTCTATCTGCAACCTCAAAACGGTGTTTTGAGCTGACTTCGTCAGTTCTATCTGCAACCTCAAAACAGTGTTTTGAGCTGACTTCGTCAGTCTTATCTACAACCTCAAAACACTGTTTTGAGCAACCTGCGGCTAGTTTCCTAGTTTGATCTTTGATTTTCATTGAGTATTACTCTCTCTTGTCACTTCTTTCTATTTTACCATAAAGTCCAGCCTTTGAAGAACTTTTACTAGAATACAAGGCTTCTGTCTCTCTTTGCTATCTTGGGCATCAAAAAAGAGGGAAGCTCCCTCTTTTACGAATTTAATGCTGCTAGGGTATCCAAATACTGGTTGTTGATGACTGCCAAAATATAGGTATCTACCTTCAAAAGGTCATCTGGTCCAAATTCAACATCCAATGGGGAATTTTCCTGCTCTCGGAAACCCAAAATATTCAGATTGTATTTGCCACGGAGGTCTAATTTACTCAGACTTTGACCTGCCCAAGACTGAGGAATTTTCATCTCCACAATAGAGACATTTTTATCCAACTGAAAGACATCAACACTATTATGGAAAAGAATGGTCTGTGCTAGGGACTGCCCCATTTCATACTCTGGCGAGATAACCGAGTCAGCTCCAATTTTTTCTAGCACTTTCTTAGCAGTCTGACTTTTGACCTTGGCAATAACAGTCGGTACCCCCAAACTCTTACAGTGCATAACCGCAAGCACACTCGACTCCAGATTTTCACCTGTTGCGACTACAACGGTATCGCAGGTATCAATCCCTGCTGATCTCAATAATTCTTCATCTGTGATGTCACCAATCACTCCACGCGCCAAAACTGGCTCAAACTGATTGATGCGCTCTGCGTGGTCATCAATAGCGATAATATTCATATCCTGCTTGGCTAGGGCAGCTAGGACACTGCTCCCAAAAATTCCCAAGCCTAAAATTCCAATCGTACGATCTGACATGCTCTTTCCTTTCTTAACCAATACTAATATCTGCTTTCATATAGTGAATCATATCTTTCTTTTCTGGATGGTAATCTGCTAGACTGACCAGCAGGGTCAAGGGACCAATTCGTCCGATAAACATGAGAACCATAATCACACTTAGAGCTAATTTCCCTAAATCTGGAGTTAAATTTGCCGTCACTCCGACTGTCCCAAGAGCAGAAATGGTTTCAAATATGAGGTGGATAAAGGGAGGATTTCCCTTGGCTGTGATCCCTAGTAAAATCAAGCCCAGCAAGAAGGTCATCAAAAAGATAATAAAGACACTAAAGGATTTTTGAACTGTTCGTGGCGCAATCGTCCGTCGAGCGACATTGGCATGAGGTAAGCCTAGAAGCTCACTTCGTGCAAAGACCAAGAGGACAAAAAATGTCGTAATCTTGAGCCCCCCAGCTGTCCCTCCTGGAGCCCCACCTAGAAACATCTGCAAGATATAAATCAATAAGGTAACAGGACGAGCCATGCTGTAATCAATTGTCCCAAAACCAGCCGTTCTCATGCTGACAGTTTGGAAAAAGCTGACCAAGACCTTATCTGCAACAGGGAGATTGCCAATCGTCCCTGCATTGTTCCATTCAAGAACGAGACTGCTCACCGTCCCAAAAGCTAGTAGCCCCACCGTTAGTAATAAAACCAGTTTGGTGTGAAAATGCAGGCGCCCTTTTTTCTTTTTCCCTATATGCGTAGCAAGGTCAAACCAGACCATAAATCCAAGACCACCTGTGATAATCAAGCCTGCGATGACCAGATTGACCAAGGGATCAGTCTGAAAAGCAATCAAGCTCGTACTTCCAAAATTATCAAAACCTGCATTACAGAAGGCGGATATAGCTAGAAAAATAGCACTAAAGAGACCGCGCCCCCAGCCAAGTTGAGGAACAAAACGAAAACTGAGGAATAGAGCTCCTAAACCCTCAACCAAAAAAGTCGTGAGAAAAATAGAATAGACAAACTTTCTCAAAGATCGAGTCTCTCCATAACTAAAACTATCCTGAATAGTTGCACGGCTACGAAGACTAAGCTTTTGCTTGCTCTGGATATAGAAAACCCCAATAAAGGTCATGAGCCCCAGACCACCAATCTGAATCAAGAACATACAAATGAGTTGACCCCAAATATTGTATGTATCAGCGACAGGCTGGGTAAAAAGACCTGTCACACAGACCATGGATACGGTTGTAAAGAGATGATCAAAATAAGTCGCTCGTGAGCTTTCAACTTGGACAAAAGGCAAGCTCAAAAGAAGAGAGCCTAGTAAAATAACCAAGGCGAAACTCAAAAAAATACGACGGGCAGGCGATAAACGAGATAAGCCTAGCTCTATTTTTTCCTTAGATAATTTAAATAACATGTTTCCATTGTACCATAAAAAGCTCGAAATGACTTAGATAGGATAAGGCAAAGTCCACTAACACCAAGCCTAAAAAATGCCCACCTTTTTGTTGATAGCCTAGGCAAGAACAATACTTGATAGATGTGACTATAGGTCAAAAAAGCAAGACAGGAGCTGTTAACGCTAGCTACTCTATATGCTTTTCAGGAGAAAATGAAACACACCATTTTGAATCTGAAATAGTAGGCTACAGCTTCTCAAACATTACTAGAAATTGATGTAACTTACCTAATCAATTTGTTGAGATTTTATTTCATATCACCACAATAAAAACGCATAGTATCAAAGTTTTCATCACCTGATATGATGCGTTTTTCTGATTTTAAAGATTTTTCCCAATCTCAACATGCGTCCAAAAAGAGGAAGATGACCTCGTTTAACACTATTTTCGCAAAGTATGAGCTAGACATTTTATGATAAAGCAGACCTTTTATCAGCACAACTAAAGGAGGTGAACACTTTCTAAACTCAGTTCTAGCGCCTTATCAAAAGCTTCCGAGCCCCAGTCACGACTATCGTACTGGTCCAAGTCAGCTAGGGAATCTGCTGTGAACAACAATTCACCCCAGAGAACCCCACGCAATTGAGCTACTGCCGCAAGCGCAGCACACTCCATCTCCACAACAGCACAGCCTTCCTCCTTGCGATAAGCCACCTTTTCAGCCGTTTCTCGGTAAAAACCGTCTGTCGTCCAGGTCATGACTTCTTCATAGGAAATCCCTCTGGCTTCCAACACTCGCTCAATAGCAGTAATAGCCTCTGGCTGCATTTCCATATAACGAGAAGGTGCCACATAGTGGTAACTGGCTCCTTCATCTCGCAGAGCGCGAACAGGGACTAGAAAGGCATTTTCCTCTATATTGGCTAGCACACCACAAGTACCTGTGGAAATAATCTGCTCCACACCATAGCCAATCAACCAATCCATAAACTGGGCTGCTGGAGCTGAACCAACAGGAGCCTGAGCCAGACAGATCTCCTCACCCTTATAGTTGATGACATAAACTGGATAGGTCTTGGTGGCAGAAACAAATTCACCGATACAGTTCGCCCCTACTTCCCTCGCATAGCGGTCAATCTCCTCACCTAAAAAAGCATAGACACACTTCTTTGGCAACTGCAAATCCAGCCCCTCGTGATCAGGCATGATAACCGCCTGGGGATTATCGTCAAACTCTAAAATGGGAATCGCATGTTTCTGAATCATAGCCCACCTCCTCTAATTTTGTACTATTGTATCAAAAATTGACGGAGTGTCAAGGAGGGGCTGATGAACTGAGAATAAAAACAATACAATAACAATATTTTTGACAGAGACTCTTTTTAATGATACAATGGATTTGCTTAAAAGTTCGATGAAATAAGCATATAAGAAAACACCACCGGTTGTCGCCAGTGGTGTTTTTTTCGCTTGCTCAAGGCGCTCAGGCTATTTCTTTTTCTTGTCGCATTTGCTTGCTACAAATCGGATAAGCCACTCCGATAAGACATTCGCTAGTGTACCAGCAAGAATAGGTAGCAAGACAAGTTCGATGAAAACGCACATAAGATCACCTCCTGCCTGCGCAGTCTAGTGTTTGCAATCTTGCTATTGTACCATCTCTGACTGAAAATAAATAGAAAAATCATTGACATCATCTAGTCATCCACAAAAACTCTATCCTACACTAATACTTCTTGTATCAAAAAACATCCCAATTACAAGATGCTTTGCAATTGCTTAATGAAGCAGACTTGCTAAGATATAGAGTAGGTGAATGTGAACCGGGTAAAAATGTAGAAGAAGTTTTTATCTCCACTCCCTTTTTCTCCATTATTGAAGAACAAGGGAATAACAGAAAAGAAACAACACCCGCTGTTCCTTTTTACTTCTATTCCACAGGTATCTCCTTAATCACGCGCGCAGGATTGCCACCTAACACAACATTGTCCCCAAAGGACTTGGTGATTACTGCCCCTGCTCCTGCAACGACGTTATTTCCCAGTGTGACTCCAGGCAGGACAATGACGCCACCACCAGCCCAGAAATTATCTCCGATTGTGATAGGCTTACCGTACTCAATACCTGAATTTCGCTCATGTGGATCCAGCGGATGAAGTGGAGTCAGGAACTGACAATTAGGACCAATCATGGCATTGTCTCCAATACGAATCGGACAAACATCCAGCATGGTCAAGTTCCAGTTAGAATAAAAATTTTCCCCTAGATGGATATTGACTCCATAATCGACCACCAGACGTGGATTGACATATAGATTTTGCCCAGTCGAACCAAACCAAGCCTTAATGATTCCAGCTCCCTTTAAGGGATCTTCTTCTCGGTTAAAGGCAGCCTGTTTTTGGCGAGAAGCCTGAGCCAAGGCCCGCAGTTCTGGATCCGATGGACGGTAAACCTCTCCTGCTATCATTTTCTGGTATTCACTGGTCATTGTATTCTTCTCCTTATTTCCTACTATCATATCAAATTTTCTACATATCTGACTAGGATAAGGAGCACTTTCTACAATTTATACTCTTCGAAAATCTCTTCAAACCGCGTCAACGTCGCCTTGCAGTATATATGTTACTGACTTCGTCAGTTCTATCTGCAACCTCAAAACGGTGTTTTGAGCTGACTTCGTCAGTTCTATCTGCAACCTCAAAACGGTGTTTTGAGCTGACTTCGTCAGTTCTATCTGCAACCTCAAAACGGTGTTTTGAGCTGACTTCGTCAGTTCTATCTGCAACCTCAAAAC
>NZ_VMMZ01000021.1:0-14677 GCF_013277475.1 Streptococcus sp. k-628 | reverse complement strand
TTTCGAAGAGTATAAATAGTAAACAAAAAGGAGCTTTTGGCTCCTTTTCTTTGTAATTATAAGGTTTTTTCTTGTTCTCTCACAACCAGCAAATCGACCTTAGCATGGCGGAGAATGTATTCAGATGAAGAGCCGACCAAGAGGCGTTCAAAGGCGTTGAGACCAGTTGCGCCAACGAGGATGAGATCCACTTCCTCAGTATCTGGAATAGTACGTGCTAGTAGGGTCTTTGGATTTCCCATTTCAATGACGATATGAACATCTGCCACACCAGCATCTTTAGCACGTTTTTCGTACTCTTTCATCAGACTTTCAGCATCGACTTGGAGTTGTTCGTAAACTTCAGCATCAAAGGTGGATACGCTTTGAAGAGCGCGTGTGTCAATGACATGGGCGATGGTGAGTTTAGCGTCGTTTCGTAGAGCAGAATGAACTCCCTTGATAAAAGCCAAGTCCGCTTCCTTAGAACCATCGATTGCGACCATGATATTTTGGTAACGTTGTGCCATAATGAAACCTCCTGAAATTTTCTTACTATCATTGTAAACCTTTTCACTATAGAAGTAAAGCAAAAAAAGTATTTTTCAAAAGAATGTTAGCGCTTAAAATCTATATAAATATATGATAAAATAAAAGAAAGGATAGCAGGAAAGAAGTGAAGGGAGGGAGAATGATGAAAAACTCTTTTCAAAAATCAAATTTCCTTTATTATGGAATCATCCTAGTTTCAGTCTTGCTAGAAGTGATCATGATCTGGCAATTAGAGAAGTTGATTCCGCTTCTCTATCCAGGTTTTATTGGCTTTTTACTCTTTCATCTACTCTACCATCTAATCTTATTCCTAGTTGCAAAACGAAGTGGGCGTTGGGATTACTTGATGATATGGGGACTTTTCCTCATGTTTAATCTTCTCTATGACTCCTTTTTAGGCTTACTTTTTCTAGGTTTATCTTTTGGTATGTGATATGTCTTTCGCAAAATACCTGCTATCTCACTTGTCTTGACCTCGCTTTTAGTGAGGTTTTTCTTTTATCCGCACCTAGTAATACATTTCAGCAAACTTGTCGCATTCTCTTTCTAGTGGTATAATGTTACTATCTCGATGAATTGAGGAAACAAGATGAAAGAATATAACAAGTCTAGTAAGTTAGAGCATGTTGCTTATGATATCCGTGGTCCTGTTTTGGAAGAAGCCATGCGGATGCGAGCAAACGGAGAAAAGATTTTACGTCTGAATACAGGAAATCCAGCAGAATTTGGCTTTACAGCGCCAGATGAGGTCATTCATGACTTGATTATGAATGCGCGTGATAGTGAAGGGTATTCTGACTCTAAAGGGATTTTCTCAGCCCGTAAGGCTATCATGCAGTATTGCCAATTGAAGAAATTCCCAAACGTAGATATTGATGATATTTACCTTGGAAATGGTGTCAGTGAGCTGATTGTCATGTCCATGCAGGGGCTTTTGGACAATGGGGACGAGGTCTTGGTGCCAATGCCAGACTATCCTCTCTGGACAGCTGCTGTCAGCCTAGCTGGAGGAAATGCCGTTCACTATATCTGTGATGAAGCTGCAGAATGGTATCCAGATATTGACGACATCAAGTCAAAAATCACTTCCAATACCAAGGCAATCGTCCTTATCAATCCAAACAACCCAACTGGAGCCCTTTATCCTAAGGAACTCTTGTTGGAGATTATTGAGATTGCCCGTCAAAACGATTTGATTATCTTTGCGGATGAAATTTATGACCGCATGGTCATGGATGGACATGTGCATACGCCTGTGGCGAGCCTGGCACCAGATGTTTTCTGTGTCAGCATGAATGGTCTGTCAAAATCCCATCGTATCGCTGGTTTCCGTGTGGGTTGGATGGTCTTGTCTGGTCCTAAGACTCATGTCAAGGGCTATATCGAAGGGCTCAATATGCTATCCAATATGCGCCTTTGCTCTAACGTTTTGGCCCAACAAGTCGTACAAACTTCCTTGGGTGGTCACCAGTCGGTCGATGAATTGCTCCTTCCTGGTGGACGAATTTATGAGCAAAGAAATTTCATCTATAATGCTATTCAAGATATTCCAGGTTTGTCTGCGGTAAAACCAAAGGCTGGACTCTATATCTTCCCAAAAATCGACCGCAATATGTACCGCATCGATGATGATGAGCAGTTTGTTCTTGATTTCTTGAAGCAGGAAAAGGTTCTCTTGGTTCATGGTCGAGGCTTTAACTGGAAGGAACCAGACCACTTCCGTATCGTTTATCTTCCTCGTGTCGATGAACTTGCCCAAATCCAAGAAAAAATGACTCGTTTCTTGAAACAGTATCGTAGATAGGGCTTACATTCGAAAAAGCAGTAAACATTTGCCTTGAGCTATTGACAAAAGTGAAAGAATCAGATAGAATAGTAAAGTATGTTTAGTAACTGATCACTTTATAGCCGGCTAAACGAATACAAAATCTATGAGGAGGTATTCATCGTGAAACGTACTTATCAACCAAGTAAACTTCGTCGTGCGCGCAAACACGGATTCCGTAACCGTATGTCAACTAAAAACGGTCGTCGCGTATTGGCAGCTCGTCGTCGTAAAGGACGCAAAGTTTTGGCTGCATAATCCAAACGAACCATAACAAAAATCAGTAGGAACTCGAGTCTACTGATTTTTATTTTTGTAAAAAAGTTCAAAAAGGCTTTATATTTTTGCTCAAATGGTGTATAATATTTCACATACTGTAAAAAATGGAGAATAATCATGAAGAAATCAAAAGTTATGCTTTTTGGAGCTATGGCTTTGACAGCAGGTCTAGCTCTAGCGGCATGTGGGTCTTCCCAATCAAGTAACGCTGAGAAAACCTACTCTTATGTATTTACCAGTAATCCTGATACCTTGGACTACATTACGTCAACGCGTGGTTCTACTTCAAGTATCACGACCAACTTGATTGATGGCTTGTTAGAAAATGATAAGTATGGTAATCTCATTCCATCTATGGCTGAGTCATGGACGGTGTCAAAAGATGGTTTGACCTACACTTATAAGATCCGTCAGGGGGCGAAATGGTACACTTCAGAGGGCGAAGAGTATGCGGATGTAACGGCTCATGACTTTGTGACAGGTCTCAAGTATGCAGCTGATAAAAAGGCTGAAAACTTGTACTTGGTTCAAGACTCTATCAAGGGCCTCGCAGACTACGTTGAGGGGGAAACATCTGACTTTGAAACTGTTGGTGTTAAGGCAGTGGATGACTATACTCTTCAATATACTTTGAATAAGCCGGAATCTTACTGGAATTCTAAGACTACTGGAGGCATTTTGAGTCCTGTAAATGAGGCTTTTTTGAAATCTAAGGGAGATGACTTTGGAAGTGTAACACCATCCAGTATCTTGTCAAATGGTCCTTACTTGTTTAAATCTTTCTCATCAAAATCTTTGATTGAATTTGATAAAAACCCTAATTATTGGGACAAGGATAATGTGAAAATTGAGAAAGTGAAGCTCTCTTTCTTTGGCGGTTCTGATCAAGATAGTTTGGCGAGAGGATTTTTGGAAGGGAACTACTCGGACGGTCGTATCTTCCCGACAAGTTCAGTGTTTAATCAGTTGAAAAAAGGGAATGAGGACAAAATCACCTACACACCACAAAACTCCATTACCTTCTACTATCTTTTTAACGTTAATCGTCAAAGCTACAAGCAGACCATGAAACAGTCTGATAAGGAAAAGACAGATTCACTTGCAGCCATGCGAAATAAGGATTTCCGTCAGGCTGTCAACTTTGCCTTTGACCGTCATGCTTATGCAGCGCAGACAAATGGTGAAGATGGAGCAGACCGTATCTTGCGTAACACGCTTATCCCAAGTGATTTTGTCCAAATCGGTGGTAAAAACTTTGGAGATGTTGTCAATGAAAAGATTATTAACTATGGTACAGAGTGGTCGAATATCAATTTGAATGATGCGCAACCTGCCTTTTTAAATGCTGAAAAAGCCAAGGCAGCATTTGCTAAAGCTAAAGAAACCTTGCAAGCAGAAGGCGTGACTTTCCCAATTCATTTGGATATGCCAGTTGACCAGACGGCCAAGTTAGATGTGCAACAAGCAAGTTCTTTTAAGCAGACAGTGGAAGAAACCCTTGGGGCGGACAACGTTGTGATTGACGTGATTCAACTTTCTCCAGACGAGAAGGATCAAGCTACATTCTTTGCAGATACAGCTGAACAAAAGGACTATGACATTGATATTTCAGGTTGGAGCGGAGATTACTCAGATCCGAAAACTTATCTTGATCTCTTGGATCCAGAGTCAGGTTCTCAGCTTAATAATATTGGGTTAACTGCTGGAAAAGATAATGAAGTAAAAGAAAAAATTGGACTTTCTGCTTATAAGAAGTTACTAGATGAAGCAGATAGCGAAGTTGAAAATACTCAGGCTCGTTATGAAAAATTTGCTGAAGTCCAAGCTTGGTTGACTGACAGTGCCCTCTTCCTACCAGTTCAAAGTGGCGGAGCCAACCCAATCTTCCGTAAGACTGTACCGTTCACAGGAGCCTTCTCGTTCGTTGGTCATAAGGGAGATGCTGATAACTACAAATATGTTGAACTGCAAAAAGAGCCGGTAACTGCGAAACAGTACCAGGAACTCTATGATAAATGGCTAAAAGAAAAAGCTGAGTCAAATAAAAAAGCTCAGGAAGATTTAGCTAACCACATTCAATAATATTCCTAGTCATGCTTTTTAGTTAAGCATAGTGACTATGTTCAGAGAAAAGCCTTACCAGACGCTTTTGATTCTGGTAGGGTCTTTTTTTATTTTTTACTTTTGATGAAGTAACTGGAGGGGATAGGAATACAGATACCTAGAATGACTTATTTTATGTTTTTGAATGAGAATCGATTAAAATTTATAAATCTGTATAAGGGATTAGTGACAAAACGATAGCAAATAGGGTAAATTTCTATATATTTTAATTAAAGTAAAAATTAGGCTAAAAGTGGACGGGGGGGGGATTTTATGCTATAATGTACGTATATTCTTATCGCCTAAAGCGGATATATTATAATAAAATTGTATTATAGTATATTGGCTTTTTGAATAAGAAGCAATAAAAATAAAAAATGGAGATCAAAGAATGAAGTATAAGAGAACGCAGAAACGCTCCAAGCAAATGTGGCAGCGTGTAGAAAAGTTTTCGATTAGAAAGTTTAGCTTTGGAGCGGCGTCGTGTTTGATAGGGGCATCTTTAGTTGGGGCTGCTGGGACGGTGCAACCTGTAGAAGCTGCTTTGACATATGAAAAAACAGGGGATAAGACAGCTCGCACTTTATATACAAATTTAGGAGAATCTCCTGATAAAGCTACTGGTAGTGGAGTTCATGATGTAGTAGATGTAGATAAAGAAATTCAAATTAACGTAGATTGGTCACAATATAGCAAAACAAATCCCTATGTAAAAGTTACTTATAAGTTTAATGGTGGGTATGGAGCCTCTGCTATTTATCACTACGGTGGAGGACGTCCTGAATTTTGGTTTACAACTCCAATTGGAGTGAAAGAACCGAGACGGGTTACTCTATATAACACTGGTACTGGCTCCCAAGGTCGAGTCATGACTAGTTGGAAAGGCTCTCAAGGCTGGATTTCATGGTCTAACTCTGTCGGTTCGCGTTACCAAAACGCAGAAGCTGCCAAAGCTTTAAATGCAGGTGACCCTACTAAATGGGAATGGTACAACGATACAACAGGTGAAAGTGGGAAGACTTACCGCGGGGATCTGGATGCGATGTTTTGGTGGCGCATGGGAGATACTATAGCAGGGAAGCCAGGAGACCAAGCTATTTACCAATTGTTTAAGAACAATACCAAGAGTTTCTATGCTGACTGGGAAAAAGCAGCACACCAAAGCGTTACGATTGAAGCAGAATATGAAGTTGTGGACCCAACTTTAAAAAATGAAAGATATACCTTAGATTTTGGTGCGGGGGTTAAAGTAGGACATGCGGGCTCGCTCAGATCACGCTTTAAAGTATCAACGGAACAAGTTCCTGCATTATATAAAAATACTGAATTTTTTGAGCCTAAAATTCCAGAACGTCTTGGAGTTAAAAATCCGGATAGTTTAACAGATTTTGAAAAAACACTTGTTAAAGATAGAATTTTAAAGGCAAACCAAGACAATAGTAATGATACTCTTCCAGAAGGTAAGAAGAAATTTATAGAAAATCTACAAAATGGAAGTGATGGAATTCAAATTGGAAATGATGGAACAGCAACTATTACCTACTTAGATGGTTCAACAGATGTAATTCCAGGTGGGGCTCTTGTTTATAAAGATATAGACGCAGCAGAACCTTCAGATGGTACGAACGGTACTTATTATTATCACATTTCTCCATATCCAGTTGCAAATTTGGATAATATTAGTGATGAAGAGATTGAAAAAGCTTTACAAAAATTTTATGAAGTAAATGGAATGACCTTTAATGGTGATCTTATCAGTAGTGTTGGGAGTGGCGTTTCAGATAACTTTGTAGGAAAATCCCTTTCACCTTTTAAAAAATTTGGAACAACTTTTCAACATGTATCCATATTAAATGGCGATAGAACGCCTACGGGAGTATCAATTCCGAAAGGAGCTTTATTCAAATTAAAAGCTACATTTAATGATGCGGATGCAGCAGAAGCAAAAGTAAAAGGAAATGAGACAATTGATAAATTAACTTTCCTTTCTCCAAAAGAAAAAGAAGTCTTCAAAAAAGAGTTGGAAGGTAAAACAAGTCAGGAAGATATAAATTCTGTTGTAAATACAGCAATTTCAAGAAATTCTAAAAACGAAAAAGGTATAGCAGAGAAAAAACTTGAGGTTAAAAAAGGAATTGATGCCTTAACTTACTTGACTAACGCTGAAAAAGAAGAGTTACGTAAAAAAGTAGATGATCAAGGTATAGCAGACCCTGAGAATGCAGATGGCTCGGAAGGAAAAGCTTTAGACCATACAAAATCTTTGCTTGATAAAATTTTGACTGATGCAACCGCGACTAACTTAGCAAAAGCTAAGGAAAAAGCTAAGGAGCAAATCGAGAAGATTAAAGATAGTTTAACTCCAGAAAAAGTAGAAGAATTTAAAAATAAAATTGAAAGCGCCGATTCTGTAAGTAAGATTGAAGAAATTCTCAAAGAAGCGGAAACTCTTAAAGCAAAAAATGAAGCAGATAAAGAAAAAGCTGAAGCTGACAAGCTAAAAGAAGACTACAAGAAGAAAATTGACCAAATACCTGGATTATCAGAGGAAGATAAGACTAACTATAAAAAACAGATTGATGATGCAACATCACAAGATCAATTGGACAGAATTCTCAAAGATGCAGAAGAAAAAGTAAGTCGTGAGCAAGCCCGTACGGATGCTGAAGATATTATTGATGGTTTAACTCATTTAAACAATGCTCAAAAAATGGAATTGAAAGAACAAGTAGTTGCAGCTGGGGATAAAGCAGAACTTGACCGTATTGTGAATACTGCAAGAGAGCTAGACTCTAAGATGGATTCTTTACAAAAATTAGTAGAAAAAGCTAAAGAAGTTAAAGGATCTGAAAAATATAATACAGCTGATCAAGATAAGAAAACGGCTTTTGATACAGCAAAAGATGCAGCTTCAAAAGTAGCTGATAAAGCGACAGGAACTTCAGCGGATGCATCAGAGGTATCTACTCTAATTGAGAATCTAGCAAAAGCAATTAAAGAGTTAACAGGACAAGAGGTTGTTGTGCCTGTATCGAAAGATGCTTTGAAAGCAGAAATTGATGAATCAGATGCGATTAAAAATTCAGTAGCTTATGTTAAAGAAACAAGTGCAGATAAGAAAAAAGCTTACGATGATGCTTTAGCAAAAGCTCAAGAAGTGTTTGCTAAGCAAGATGCTACACAACCAGAAGTGGATGATGCTTTAGCTAAATTGCAAGAAGCACGAATTGCCTTGTCAGGAAAAGTTGAAGACTTTACTTTGACTCTTAAAAATAGTGATGCAGCAAAAATTTCTAAAATACCAGTGGCAGGTGAAACTCTGTCAGATGCAGATAAAGCAATTGTCAAGGATAGCGTAACAGCTAATAATGAAGCTTTAAAACAAGATGAGACTGTTACATACGGAAATATTACAGAAAAAGACGGTAAGACATACGTTAAAGTAACCGTAACTCGCGATGGTGTTTCAAAAGAAATTGAAGTTCCAGTAGAAGGAACAGAAGCAGCGAAATCACCACTAAAAGATCCTGAAAAAGTAAAAGTAACAGATCCTAAAAAGTTAACCCCAGAAGAACAGACTGCGGTAAAAGAAGCAGTTAAGAAAGCAAATGATACATTAAAAGATAATCAAATTACAGTAGATGAACAAGGAAATGTAACTGTAACATATTCTGACCAATCACAAAATAAACTTCCTGCATCTAAGACTGTAGAGGCTAAGACAGAAGCAGAAAAAGCATTAGACAAAGCAAAAGAAAAAGCGAAAGCTGACTTAACAAAAGCAGCAGACAAAGAAAAAGCAGAAATCGAAGCAGACAAGACCTTAACAGAAGATCAAAAGAAAGCTGAAAAAGCGAAAGTCGATGAAGCTAAGAAAGCTGCAGAGTCTAATATCGATAAAGCTGGAACAACTGATGAAGTAACAACTGCAACAGAAGACGGTAAGAAAGCAATCGATGCTGTTCATAAAACTAATGCTGAGAAAGCAACTCCAACAGTAACAGGCGGAGCGGTAGAAATTTCTGTAGACCCAGATACAGCAACAAACGTTGATAGCGAAGCAGATAAAACTGCAATTAAAGACGCGGTGACTGTTCCAGAGGGACAACCACAACCAACTAAGAAAGAAATCTTAAATTCTGGTGCTATTAAAGACGGCAAAACTCCAGGAACGAAGGTAGTAGAAGTCGAAGTAACATACGAAGATGGATCAAAAGAAATAATAGAAGTTCCAGTTGTTAAAAAAGACCAAGTATTTACAGTAGGTGTAAAAGACCCAGCAAAACCTATTGAGATACCAAATACCCCAACAGTAGGAGAAGACTTAAAAGACGAAGATAAGGAAAAAATCAAAGAAAACTTACTAGTCAATGGCGAGTCGTTAAAAGAAGGCGACAAGGTAGAATTTGGCAAAGTTACACAAGAGCAGGATAAAACAGTTGTTTCAGTAACGGTAACACGAGATGGTAAGAGTGAAACAATCAAGGTCGAGGTAACTAAAAAATCTGAACCATTTAAGTTGACGGTTACTGATTCAACCCAACCGGTATCGATTTCAAAAGAGCCAGTTGCAGGTGATAAGTTAACACCAGAAGATGAAACTTTAGTGAAAAATAAAGTCAGAGTAAATGGTGAGGAATTACAAGCCAATGAAGATGTAACAGTTGGTGTAATCGCCAATGAAGACGGTAAGTTTGTTGTTCCAGTCACAGTAACACGTGATGGTAAGAGTGAAACAGTCAAGGTCGAGGTAATTAAAAAATCTGATACTACGAGTGATCAAGGAGAACAAAATAATCAGGATGATCAAAGTGGTTCAGAAGGACAAAAAGATAAAGATAAAGCTACTCCAAATGTAAAAGATTCAGTAACTGCAGCAGGAGGAGTTCCAGTAAGTGTAGACCCATCTAATGCTCCTAAAGTAGCGGAAACAGATAAAAAAGCAATTACAGAAGCTGTAGTAGTACCAGAAGGACAACCACAACCGACAGACAAACAAGTCAAAAATGATGGAGAAATTGTGGAAGGAACAGGTGCAAATGAAGGTAAGAAAGTAGTTGTAGTAGAAGTTACTTATGGTGACGGATCAAAAGATGAAATCGAAGTACCTGTAAGAAAAGCGACTGATATAGACAAAGCAAAAGCTGATCTAACAAAAGCTGCAGATGCTGAAAAAGCTGAAATTGATGAAGACAATGCATTATCTAAAAAAGAAAAAGAAGCATTGAAGAAACAAGTTGATGAACTGAAAGCAAAACACGAAGAAAACATCAATAATGCAACTTCGCCAGAAGCTATAGCATCAGCCACAGAAAAAGGTAGACAGGAAATTGCTGCTGTTCATACGCCACAAGATATTACAGAAACAGCTAAGAGAAAGTTAACTCCACCAAAAGAAAAGGTTAAAGTTACAGATATCAATCATTTAACAGATGAAGAGAAAGAAGCTGTTAAAAAAGCGATTGTGGCGACTAACCCTCAATTAGAAGAATCTGAAGTCTATGTGAGTGATAAGGGAGATGTAGCTTCTCCTAAAGGTTACTTGGAAGCAGAAAAAGTTGTTGTTCAGGCATTAAACAAACCAGCGACACCAGTCGTAGTAGCTGATCCAAATCATTTAACAAATGATGAAAAGGAAAAAGTAAAAGAAGCTGTAGCCAACGCAAATCCTGGTCTAAACAAAGATGATATTACAGTCGATGACAAAGGTAATGTAACAACTAAGAATGGTGATAAATTACTTGCAAAAGATGTTGTAACTCCAGCCTTGAAGAAGCCAACAACACCAGTTGTAGTTGGAAATCCTAATGCTTTAACAGAAAAAGAAAAAGAAGACATTAAGGATGCTGTCGCAGCTGCAAATCCAGGCTTAAACAAAGGTGATGTTACAGTAAATCCTGATGGCAGTGTAACAACTCCAAAAGGAAATCTACCAAAAGAAGATGTTATAACAACTGTTTTAAATAAACCGAATAAACTTGTTGAAGTAGAAAATCCAAATAGCTTAACAGTTAAAGAAAAAGAAGCCGTTAAGAAAGCTGTTGTAGAGGCAAATCCAGGTTTAACTGAAGATAAAGTCAAAGTCGATGATCAAGGAAATGTCACAACACCACAAGGTAACTTGCCAGCAAAAGATGTTGTAACTTCTACCTTGAAGAAACCAACAACCCCAGTTGAAGTTGTCAACCCATCTAAATTGACAGAACCAGAGAAATCTAAGATTGTAGAAGAGATTATTAAAAATAATCCAGGTTTAACAGATAAAGATATCAAAGTCGATGACCAAGGAAATGTTGAAACACCAAAAGGTAATTTACCAGCAGAGGATGTAGTGACACCAGCCTTGAAAAAACCGACAAATCTTGTCCCTGTTAAAGATATCAATAACTTATCAGATGCAGAAAAAGACGCTGTTAAGGATGCTGTTGTAGCTGCAAATCCAGGCTTAAACAAGGACGATGTCAAGGTTGATGGTCAAGGCAATGTTGAAACGCCAAGAGGTAATTTACTGGCAGGAGAAGTTGTAACTCCAGCCTTGAAGAAACCTGTGACACCTGTAGAAGTTAAAGATCCTAAAAACTTAACAGATGCAGAAAAAGACGCTGTTAAGGATGCTGTTGTAGCTGCAAATCCAGGCTTAAACAAGGATGATGTTAAGGTTGATGGTCAAGGTAATGTTGAAACACCACAAGGTAATTTACCAGCAAAAGATGTAGTAACACCAGCTTTGAAGAAACCTGTCACACCTGTAGGAGTTAAAGATTCGAATAACTTAACAGACAAAGAAAAAGAAGATGTTAAGAAAGCTATTGTTGAAGCAAATCCAGGCTTAAACAAGGACGATGTCAAGGTTGATGATCAAGGAAATGTTGAGACTCCAAACGGAAATCTACCAAAAGAAGATGTAGTAGTACAAACTGCTAAAGGGCAATCTACAAGTATCTTCAAACCAGAGTTAGACTTACAAACTGCTTTAGTATCAGGAAAAGTAACTGTAGAAAAAGGTAAAGGCTTAACAAACGAAGAAATCCTAAAACAATTAGCACTAGCTGATGGACTAACAGCGAAAGTTATTTTTAAACCAACTACAACTGAAACAGGAACTAAAGAAGCAGAAGTGGAAGTAACACTAGCTGATGGAACTAAAGTAACTGTAAAAGTACCGGTTGAAGTAGTTGATTCCTTAGGCACAGCTGATAAAGATAATGATCTTGCTAAGGCTAAAGAAGATGCTAAAAAACAAGTAGAAGACGCTGCTAAGAAAAAACTTGAAGAAATCAAGAAGGATACAGATTTAACCGAAGAGCAAAAGCAAAAAGCTGAAGAAACAATCAATAAAGCTAAAGATGAAGCTAACAAAGCTATTGACCAAGCATCATCAGCAGGAACAGCTAAACAAATTGCAGATCAAGCAAAAGAAAATATTGAAAAATATGATCCAAAAGCTGATGCAGAAGTTAAGAAACCAGATGTAACAAACCTTGATGAAGAAAAAGCGAAAGCAAAAGCTGAAATACTAGAAGAAGCTCAAAAACGCATTAACGAAATCAAGAACAATAAAGATTTATCAGACGAAGCGAAAGCCAAAGCTATCGAAGAAATCAATAAGGCCAAAGACAAAGCGATTGAAGACATCAACAAAGCTCAATCTAAAGATGAAATCAAGGCGGCGAAAGAAGCTGGTATTCATAAGATAAATGAAGTTCAACCAGATGGCTCTATTGCATCTAAATTCGATCCGAAAGTTCCTGAAAACAAAGTGGAAGTGGAAAATCCAGCAAAACTTTCAGATGAAGAAAGAGAACAAGTTCGTCAAAACATCGAAGGTGCGAACACATTCCCAGATGGAACAACAGTAGAAGTAAAACCAGATGGAACAGCTGTTATCACATATAAAGATGGTTCAAGCGATACGATTTCTAAAGATAAATTAGTAGCGCCAGCTAACAAAGAGACAGGAACAATCGCGTCAAGAACCGAGCCAGTTATCCCAGGAAAAACACAAGTAGGAAATACTACGAAGTTAACACCAGAAGAACAGGCTGCGGTTAAAAAAGCGGTAGAAGATGCGAACAACTTCCCAGCAGGAACTACAGTAGAAGTAAGACCTGATGGAACAGTAGTCATCACCTATCCAGATAAATCTGTAGATACAATAACAGGGGATAAACTTGTTGAAAAAGGAAGTAAACAAGAAACTCCAAAAGTTCAGACAGATGCAGAGAAGAACCCAGCGCAAGTTCCAGGAAACTTTGTACCTGTTGAAAATACTCACAACTTGACACAGACGGAGCAAGATACTGTAGCAGCTAAGGTCAAAGAAGCAAATCCAGCGGCGACAGATGTTAAGGTATCTAAAGATGGAACAGCAACTCTAACATATGGAGATGGTTCAGTCAATACAATCCCAGGAACCAGTCTAGTAGTAGCCAAAGATACTGACAATGAAGCTTCAACACAAGCCGCGCAAAATCCAGCTGTGGTGCCAGCAACTACAGAAGTTGGAAATGCTCACAGCTTAACACCTGAGGAACAAGCTGCAGTAACAGCTAAAGTACAAGCAGCCAACCCAGCGGCGACAGTTATAGTATCTAAAGACGGAACAGCGACATTGACATACTCAGATGGTTCAGTAAACACAATTCCAGGAACCAGTCTAGTAGTTCAAAAAGAGGAAACTTCAACACAAGAGCAACCAACAATCGCAGAGAAGACAAAAGTAATCATCCCAGCTACCCCTACAAAAGTAGCAGAAGCTACAAGATTAACAGATGCAGAAAAAGAAGCTGTTAAAAAAGCTGTAGTAGATGCAAATGGATTCGGAAGCGATGTTAAAGTTGAAGTAGCTGGAGATGGCACAGCGACAATCGTCTTTAAAGATGGTTCAGCTATTACAATTCCAGGAAATCAATTGGTAGTACAAGATCCAAAAGCACAAGATAGCACTAAACCGACTGCTGAAAAATCAACTGTTAAAGCGCCTGCTCAAAGAGTAGATGTAAAAGATATAACTCATTTAACAGATGAAGAAAAAGAAAAAGTTAAGGTTGCTATTTTACAAGCAAATGGTTCAGCATTAGACGGAGCGACAATCAATGTAGCTGGAGATGGTACAGCAACAATCACATTCCCAGATGGTTCAGTAGTGACGATTCTAGGAAAAGATACAGTTCAACAATCTGCGAAAGGTAAATCTGTAACTCAAGAAGCTACACCAGAGTATAAGCCAGAAACTATACCAGGTGGAGATAAGGGAGGCAATACTGGAAGCTCAGATGCTAATGCGAATGCAGGCGGTGGTAGCCAGGCAGGCGGACAGGCTAACACAGGTTCACAAAACCCAGCTCAATCACAAGCTTCTAAGCAATTAGCTACTGAAAAAGAATCAGCTAAAAATGCCATTGAAAAAGCTGCCAAGGACAAGCAGGATGAAATCAAAGGCTCACCGCTTTCTGATAA
This sequence comes from Streptococcus sp. k-628, assembly GCF_013277475.1. Lineage (NCBI taxonomy): Bacteria > Bacillati > Bacillota > Bacilli > Lactobacillales > Streptococcaceae > Streptococcus > Streptococcus sp. k-628. The sequence goes on along the minus strand of NZ_VMMZ01000021.1, from coordinate 480 downwards.
AGAAAAAGCAGAACTTTTAGCAAGAGTGGAAGCAGAAAAACAAGCAGCTCTCAAAGAGATTGAAAATGCGAAAACTGTGGAAGATGTGAAGGAAGCAGAAACGATTGGAGTGCAAGCCATTGCCATGGTTACAGTTCCTAAGAGACCAGTGGCTCCTAATGCTGCTCCTCAGGCAACAAGTGCACCGCAAGCAACTGCAGGAACAATGCAAGATGTTACCTACCAGTCACCTGCTGGCAAACAACTACCTAACACAGGTTCAGCATCAAGTGCAGCACTTGCTAGTCTTGGTCTAGTGGCGGCAACCAGTGGTTTTGCTTTGCTAGGAAGAAAGGCTAGACGTAGAAAATAGGACAGCTAGAAAATTCTATTCTCTACTTAAAGTTAGATTATAAGGGGGATTTGGAGAAATCATCAATCCTAGTGATGGATGAGAAAAGTGAGAACCCAAGATAATCACATATTTTATACTCAATGAAA
>NZ_VMMZ01000020.1:0-26342 GCF_013277475.1 Streptococcus sp. k-628 | reverse complement strand
TAGATAAGACTGACGAAGTAAGCTCAAAACATGGTTTTGAGGTTATAGATGAAACTGACGAAGTCAGCTCAAAACATGATTTTGAGGTTGTAGATGAAACTGACGAAGTCAGCTCAAAACATGATTTTGAGGTTGTAGATGAAACTGACGAAGTCAGCTCAAAACATGGTTTTGAGGTTGTAGATGAAACTGACGAACTCAGTAACCATACATACGGCAAGGCGACGCTGACGTGGTTTGAAGAGATTTTCGAAGAGTATAAAAACTAAAAAAGCAGACCATTAAAGCCTGCTTTACTATTGATTCTGATATAAATTTCCTGTGAAGAAGGAAATGCATTCCTGATAACTTATTCTTCATCCATACTCAAGACGCTGAGAAAGGCTTCTTGTGGGACTTCAACTGATCCGATGGCTTTCATACGCTTCTTACCAGCTTTTTGTTTTTCAAGGAGTTTACGCTTACGAGAAACGTCACCACCATAACATTTAGCAAGTACGTTCTTACGAAGGGCCTTGATATCAGTACGAGCCACAATTTTGTGTCCAATTGCTGCTTGAATTGGCACCTCAAATTGTTGACGAGGAATGATTTTCTTGAGCTTATCAACGATGAGTTTCCCACGTTCGTAGGCAAAGTCCTTGTGAACGATAAAGCTGAGGGCATCCACCTTGTCTCCATTGAGAAGGATGTCCATTTTGACCAGCTTAGAAGGGCGATATTCTGACAATTCGTAGTCAAAACTTGCATAACCACGAGTTGAAGACTTAAGCTTATCAAAGAAGTCAAAGACGATTTCAGCCAGTGGAATTTGATAGATAACATTGACACGGTTATCATCAATATAGTCCATAGTCACAAAGTCACCACGCTTACGCTGAGCTAATTCCATCACTGCTCCAACAAACTCTTGCGGCACCATGATTTGCGCCTTAACATAAGGCTCTTCAATGGTCGCAATCTTGGTAGGATCTGGGAACTCAGATGGGTTAGATACATCCATAGACTCACCGTCAGTCAAATTAACCTTATAGATAACAGACGGAGCTGTCATGATAAGGTCGATATTGAACTCACGTTCTAAACGTTCTTGGATAACATCCATATGGAGAAGTCCAAGGAAACCACAACGGAAACCAAATCCAAGTGCCTGCGATGTTTCTGGTTCAAACTGAAGACTAGCATCATTCAGTTGCAATTTTTCAAGCGCTTCACGCAGGTCATTGTACTTGTTTGACTCAATTGGGTAGAGACCCGCAAAGACCATAGGATTCATCTGCTTGTAGCCATGTAATGGCTCTGCCGCAGGATTGGTTGCCAAAGTAACTGTATCACCCACACGAGTATCCTGAACAGTCTTGATAGAAGCCGCAATATAACCAACATCACCAGTCGCAAGGAAATCACGACCAACTGCTTTGGGTGTAAAAATACCGACTTCGGTCACATCAAAGGTCTTGCCATTGCTCATGAGCTGAATCTTATCGCCAGGTTTGACCACTCCGTCCATGACACGCACTTGGAGGATAACCCCACGGTAAGCATCGTAAACAGAGTCGAAAATCAAGGCCTTAAGTGGCGCCGTCACATCACCCGTTGGTGCTGGTACTTTTTCTACAATTTGCTCTAGAATTTCTTCTATACCAATACCAGCCTTGGCAGAAGCCAAAACTGCTTCACTGGCATCCAAACCAATGACATCTTCAATCTCCGTACGCACGCGCTCAGGATCTGCAGCTGGCAGGTCAATTTTGTTAATGACTGGCATGATTTCCAAATCATTGTCCAAGGCTAGATAAACGTTGGCAAGGGTTTGAGCCTCAATCCCTTGAGCAGCATCAACCACCAAAATAGCACCCTCACAGGCAGCGAGCGAACGGGAAACTTCATAGGTGAAGTCTACGTGCCCCGGTGTGTCAATCAAGTGAAAAATATAAGTTTCGCCATCTTTTGCAGTATAATTGAGCTCGATGGCATTGAGTTTAATGGTAATCCCACGTTCTCGCTCTAAATCCATGCTGTCCAAAAGCTGGGCCTGCATTTCACGACTTGAAACCGTCTCTGTTTTTTCCAAAATGCGGTCTGCTAGAGTCGACTTTCCGTGGTCAATATGGGCAATAATAGAGAAGTTACGGATCTTCTCCTGTCGTTTTTTCAATTCTTCTAAGTTCATGATTCTCTTCCTTTCAGGGTATCTATTCATTATAAATTGTTTTTGATATTTTGACAAGACCATACCCTGCTAGGAGTACTAATCTTCAGCGACAAAGCCGTCATTTTCGATAAAGTAGTGTTCTGTCATTCCTTGGTCTGTAAAGACAATTCCATGAAGGACACCACCATAAACAGCTCCTCCGTCCATCCCAATCTTGCCATCTTCTGTAGTCCAAAGCTCAGCTGTACCTCGGTCTTGATTTAACAAACCATAAACTGGTGTATGACCAAAGACAATGATTTTTCCAGTATGATTTTCAGCTTCGTGGAATGGTTTTCTAAGCCAGACTTTCTTATAATCTGTTGTTTCATGCCAATCGTCTAAGGTCAAATCAATACCTGCGTGAACAAAGATATACTTGTCTGTCTCTACTACAAATGGCATTTGACGAATAAATTCGACCAAGTCTGCCGCTTCAGTAGCAACATGCTTGGCATCCTCCACTCCGTCAACTGGTGCATCCAAGGGACGACCTAGGATAGAGTTGATGGTTGTATCTCCACCATTGCGACGATAATGGTCATAACTTTCTTCTGGGTCATCGAGCCAAGTCAAAAACATATACTCGTGATTTCCTGACAAACAGATTGCCCCTTGATTATCGACCAAGTCCTTGACCATTTCAAGGACACGGCGACTATCTTCACCACGGTCAATCAAATCCCCTAGAAAGAGCAACTGGGTCTGACCATCCCATGTTTTGAGAAGGTCTTCCAGCATCCCAGCTTTTCCGTGAACATCTCCAATTACATAATAGTCTGTCATCTTATTTCTCCCTGTTTCTCAACAATTCTCTGGCTTGCGTCAGGGCTGCTTCCGTCACATCATCACCTGCCAACATCTTAGCAACTTCTTCCACTCGCTCTTCAACCGTCAAGAGACGAACAGTCGAAACCGTTGAATGCTCATTGCTAATCTTCTCAATAAAGAATTGATAATCTGCAATCGCAATCACTTGTGGTAAATGGGAAATAGCTAGAACCTGCCCATGCTGACCAATCTTGTGAATCTTCTGCGCAATAGCCTGAGCTACACGGCCTGAAACTCCTGTATCCACCTCATCAAAGACAATGCTGGTCTTGCCTTCTTTACGTGAAAAGGCAGATTTAATGGCTAGCATGAGACGAGATAATTCTCCGCCAGATGCAACCTTAACCAAGGGTTTAAAGTCTTCGCCAGGATTGGTTGAAATGTAAAACTCAACCATTTCATTTCCCTCACGACTGAATTTGCCCTTGCTAAAACGAACCTGAAACTGGGCTTTTTCCATATACAGATCCTGTAGTTCTTGTTTAATCTCTGCTTCGAGCTGCCGAGCCAAGTCATGACGAGCAGAGGCAAGTTGACCAGCCAAATCAACAAGATTGACTTCCAATTTCTTAAGCTCTGCTTCCATGTCCTCAGATGAAAGGTTATTTCCTGTCAAGAGATTGTATTCTTCCGTAATCTTGGCAAAATAAAGCAAGACATCGTCTACAGTCCCACCATACTTACGGGTAATAGTATGAAGGAGGTCCAAACGATTCTCAACCTGCATAAGACGATTGCCGTCAAAATCCAGATCCTCAATGATAGCTTCCAAACGTTTGCTAATGTCTTCTAAGACATAGTAGGTCTCAGACAGAGAGCTTGAAATTTCACGGTATTCAGGGTCATACTCTTCGACACTTTCCATGTCATTCATGGCTGAACGAACATTGGCTAAACTTGAAAAGTCTTCATTGTCCAACATGCTGTAGGCATTGGTCAGTGTATCCGCAATATTTTTATGGTTGAGGAGTTTATCACGCTCTTGATTGAGAGCCAGGTCTTCTCCAGCTTGCAAGTTTGCTGCCTCAATCTCTGCCATTTGAAATTCCAACATTTCGATACGGGCCTTGTGTTCCTGTTGGTTTTTCTTGACTTCCAGAACCTGCTTGCGCATTTTTCTATAAGCATCAAAACTCGTTTGATAGGTTTCTTTCAAGCCCCAAAAGGCTGTATCACCAAATTCATCCAACATCTGGATGTGCAGTTGAGGACGCATTAACTCCTCTTGGTCATGCTGACCATGTATATCCACAAGATGTTGCCCAATAGCACGCAAAACCGACAGATTAACCATCTGGCCATTCACACGGCTAATACTACGACCATTTTGCAGAATTTCCCGACGGATGATAATTTCATCACCCATTTCCAAACCTTGCTCATCAAAAATTTCCTGCAAAAGACGACTATTCTCAACGGAAAAAAGTCCCTCAATCTCTGCCTTTGGCGCACCATGACGAATAACATCTGTCGTCGCACGAGCTCCCAACATCATATTCATGGCATCAATGATAATCGACTTCCCTGCACCTGTTTCACCAGTCAGGACAGTCATCCCCTTTTCAAAATTAAGGGAAATAGCCTCAATAATGGCAAAGTTTTTTATCGAAATTTCAAGTAACATATAGACCTACCAATTTTTTACTTGTTCAAAGATTTCCTCAGCTAGACTTTCACTTCTGGCAATGACTAAAATCGAGCTATCATCAGCCAAACAGCTGAAAATCTTATCAGCAAAAGTCTCGGTTAACTGAGCTTTTACAAAAGCTGTATTTCCTGGAATAACTTGGAGATTGATCATCTTATCCATCAATTGAGCCGATTCAATATTGTCTTCAGCCAGTTGCAAACTTTTTACGATTGATTTTGGCAATTCATAGACATAGGTGTTGTCTCTCAAAGGAATTTTGACAATACCTAGCTCTTTGATATCCCGTGATACCGTTGCTTGAGTGGCGGTGATGCCAGCCTCTTTCAAATGTTCTACAATTTCTTCTTGTGTACCGATTTGATAATCTGTCACAAATCGTCTAATTTTTTCAAGTCTCTCTTTTTTATTCATTTTTAAATTGACTATGCGCCCTCTCTACTACTTCTTCAATATCAGCAAGAACCTGATTACTTGCTGACTCTTCTTTTTTCAAATATGCTAAAAACTCAATATTTCCATGTCCACCTTGGATGGGAGAAAAGTCCAAGCCAAGAACTGAAAAACCTTCCTCTACTGCCATAGCTGTGACAGATTCAAGGACATTCTGGTGAACCTTGGCATCTCGAATAATTCCATTTTTCCCAATCTGCTCACGTCCTGCCTCAAATTGGGGCTTAACCAGAGCCACGACCTGACCTTGAGCTGCCAAGACTCGGTGCAAGGCTGGCAGAATCAGACTGAGAGAAATAAAACTCACATCAATACTGGCAAAGCTCGGTTCCTGCTCGAAATCAGTCTTTTCAGCATAGCGAAAATTGAACTGCTCCATACTGACAACTCGTGGGTCTTGGCGTAATTTCCAAGCCAACTGATTGGTACCAACATCGACTGCAAAGACCAACTCGGCACCATTCTGCAACATAACATCGGTAAATCCTCCAGTAGAAGCCCCAATATCAATCGTTGTTGCCCCATCCACTGATAAATCAAATACTTGCAAGGCCTTTTCTAATTTCAAGCCACCACGGCTGACATACTTGAGTTTTTCACCCTTAAGTTTTAGCTCGGTGTCGTCTGGGATTTTCTCTCCTGGCTTGTCAAAACGTTCTCCATTCAGGACTGCTACGACTAGGCCAGCCATCACACCGCGCTTAGCCTGTTCTCGCGTTTCAAACAAGCCCTGTTTATAAGCTAGTACATCCACTCTTTCCTTAGCCATTGATTCTCAAACTTTCTACTACTTTTACAATCGATTCTATCTCAAAGGGAATCTGCTGGGCAATTTCTTCTAATTTGGCATTAGCTTGATCCAAGGTTTGGTTACAAAAGGCAATAGCCTCTTCCAAGCCCAACAAGGCAGGATAGGTTGACTTTTCAGCATGCAAATCCTTTTGTGGTGTCTTGCCAATTTCTTCAAAACTAGCTGTCACATCGAGTACGTCATCTCGAACTTGAAAAGCAAGCCCAATCAATTCACCTACAGTTTTCAGTTTTGCCTGCATCTCAGGTGCCAATTCGGCTATAATAGCAGCTGCTTGGAAGGGATAAGCTAGTAATTTTCCAGTCTTATTAGCATGAATAGTCTGAAGTTCTTCCAAAGACAAATGCTGGTGTTCACCTTCCATGTCCAAAACCTGCCCAGCCACCATACCCAAACTTCCTGATGCAAGAGATAAATTGGCAATCAAGTCCACCTTGATCTGACTTGACAAATCTGCCTGCGCTATCAAGGCATAAGGATCTAGGAACAAAGCATCTCCAGCCAAAATGGCCATAGCTTCACCGAATTTCTTATGGTTGGTCAAACGCCCTCGACGGTAATCATCATCATCCATGGCAGGAAGGTCATCGTGAATCAAGCTCCCTGTATGAATCATTTCCAAAGCCGCAGCCACCTGTGCGTGAGCAGGTTTAATAGCGACCTGCAAGGCTTCCAGAACTTCTAACAAGAGAAAAGGTCGAATACGCTTGCCACCAGCATGAATGGAATAGAGAACAGACTCTCGCAAATTAGAGGCAAACTGCTGGTCTCCATAAAAGTCTTCCAAGGCTGACTCGACAAGAGCTAATTTTTCTTGCTTCTTCATTCAAAATCACTTTCTGTTCCGTCTTCTTGCATAACCTTGACCAAGGTCTTTTCAGCCTTGTCCAGCGTCGCTTGGAGCTCTTTTGACAAGACCATACCCTTTTGAAAGGCAGCAATCGCATCTTCCAGAGCAATTTCACCATTTTCCAAACTTTGGACAATGGTCTCCAGTTCTGCTAGATTTTCCTCAAATTTCTTTTGTTTTGACATCTTTAACCTCTAATTCTACTCGACCATTTCGCATCAAAAGCGTCACCTGGTCTTTTTTCTTCAAATTTTCAACCGAATCGACTACTGAATCTTCTTTTTTGACAATTGCATAACCACGTGCCACAATTCGGCTAGTATCCAACATCAGCAAGGCTTCTGAAAGTCGCTTGGCCTCAGCAACCTTGGCATCATAAGCCAGCGCCATTTGGCTACGTAGTAACTTGTCTAACTGACCTAGGCGGTCTTGATAACGTTGAATTTTGGTAACAGGTGATAATTGTACCAGTCGATGCGTCCTTGCTTGTACCAGCTGTTTGTTATCAGAAATCCGTGTTCGCAAACTTTGTTTTAAGCGCAGTTCTAGCTGATCCAATCGTTGCAAATAACCATCATACAAACGCTCTGGCTGTCTAAAGATAACAGACTGACTGCATTTTTTCAAAGATTCTTGTTTCTTCGATAAGACATTTCGGACTGCCGTAGCCATCCGTTTTTCCTGATTTTGCAAATGAGCTAATAGATCCAACTTGGTCACAGGTGTTGCTAGTTCAGCAGCAGCCGTTGGTGTCGCAGCCCGTCTATCTGCAACAAAATCTGCCAAGGTCACATCCGTCTCATGCCCCACACTAGAAATGACTGGCAAACGAGATTCAAAAATAGCTCGTACCACAATTTCTTCGTTAAAGGCCCAGAGATCCTCGATGGAACCTCCACCACGACCAATAATCAGCAAGTCCAAATCGTCTCGTTGATTAGCACGCGCAATATTACAAGCAATTTCCTCCGCAGAGCCTTCACCTTGCACCTTAGTTGGATAAAGTAGGATATCGACACCTGGAAATCGCCTGCTGACGGTCGTGATAATATCTCGAATAACGGCTCCACTGCGACTGGTCACTACACCAATTCTCTTAGAAAATTGGGGCAGAGGTTGCTTGAAGCGTTCTTGAAATAAGCCTTCTTCTGTCAATTTTTTCTTGAGTTGTTCAAACTGAATCGCAAGCGCACCAACTCCATCAGGCTCAGCCTTTTCTATGATGATGGAGTAGCTACCACTTGGTTCATAGACCTGCACACGCCCAATCACATTGATTTTCATCCCTTCTTCCAGGTCGAAGCCTAATTTCTGATAAATCCCAGACCAGATGGTCGCTTGAATAACTGCATGATCATCCTTTAGGGAGAAGTATTGGTGAGTAGGTCGTTTACGAAAGTTGGAAACTTGACCAGTTAAATAGACCCGTTCCAAGTAAGGGTCTTTATCGAATTTCATTTTCAGATACTTGGTCAAAGTTGTTACCGATAAATACTTTTCCATCTCCACCTACTATTCATTTACTTGCTCTTTCATGGGTATTATTATACCAAAAATATGCCTAAAAATCTCCATTTATGTACCATTATGAGGGAAAAATAAATAATAGGTTTACAACAAATATCTGACAGCTTATGGCATAAGAAAACGAGTATCTCCCATTACGGATATACTCGTTTTTTTGATATTTTAAAAGTGAACTTTTTGCCTTCTGCTTAAATCTTTTCGACAAAACCTTGATAACTATTTGTTACTTTCATCTTTACGTTTAGTAAACACAAAGAATGATGCTAAAGTTGTTAATAACCCAACCACAGTCATACTCATGTCCGACGCACTCCCCGTACGTGGCAATGTTGGTTTTTCCTCTTTTGGTGGCTCAACTAGTTTCGTTGGTATCTCCTCTTTTGGTGTCTCAACTTGTTTTGTTGGTTTCTCCACTTTTGGCGGTTCCACTGGTTTTACTGGTGTCTCCTCTTTTGGCGGTTCAACTGGTTTTGCTGGTGTCTCCTCTTTTGGCGGTTCCACTGGTTTTGCTGGTGTCTCCTCTTTTGGTGGTTCAACAGGTTTTACTGGTTTCTCCACTTTTGGTGGCTCCACTGGTCTCGTTGGTGGCGTTGGTTCTTTCAAGTCAGGCTTAACCGGTGGGGTTGGAGCTTTTGGTTCTTTCAAGTCAGGTTTCACTGGTTTTTCTTTATCGAACTTGTTTGGTTCTTTTGGAGCAACTCCTAATGGTGTTGGTTCTTTAAGTTCTGGTTGTTTTGGTTCAACTGGTTTCGTTGGTGGCGTTGGTTTTGGTGTTTCAACCAATTCTAGTTTCGGTTTCACATCAATATATTCGTCAACGATAGCCGTGTTGATTCCGAATAATTGAGTGAATGGGACAGTTGCACCAAATTCCAAATAGAAGCCATCTTCTGTCACTTTTATAACACCTGCACCTTTGTATTTGTAAGGTGATTCTTGGTTATCCCATACCGGGTTTCCACTGTTAATTTCATCTAATGTTTTATCGGCATAAAATCCATCATCATGTTTATAGACAAAAGATTCATTCAATTTGATAAATGAAGCATTATGAATAGCATACACAATTTCACGATAGGTACTAGGCCATGTATTCACATTGGATCCATATTTGTTAGTCATATAATCTTTGACTTTTTTGAAACCATCTTTTTTGTACTCTTCTTCATCTTTTACGTATGCTGTTTTCAATTCTGCTTTTTTTGTATTCCACTCTTGACGTTTGGAAAGGTCACTCAACAATCCGCCGGGTTTTGATGCTGTTTCGAGGTCTACGTTATACAGTTTCTTAAATTCGTCATTTAAGTATTCGTCATAAACTCCTGATTTCCCATAGAATTCCTTAAACATATCCTTATTGTCTGCGAAATAATACGAATTGTCACTATAACCATGCCATCCTGTATTCATAGAACTCACTGCAAACATAACTGGTTTTTCTTTTGTTGGAATCACTTTCGTTCCATCTTCAAGATATAGAGTTGGTTTCATACGAACTCTTGTACTATATCCATGTTTTCTGAAATCACCATAGATTGATACTGAAATAGTTGGATCGTAGGCAGGAGAAATTTGCATTGTATCAACAGAACTACCAGTCTCTAAGACAGTGTATTCATAATCAATACGTGTGACTTTTTTCTTATCGTATGTGGTGTTCTCTAAGTTTGTGTAAGTCACGGTAAACGGTCTATCTTTTTTGGCAATGACAGGATATGTGGTGATATGTGGGTCTTTGCCGTATTCTCGATAACCTGTTACTGTTTCATCCCATCGTTTGATGATCTTATCTGTCAAATTATTTTTTGCTAATGCTTCATCTGATAATTGGTCGCTACTCAACTTTTTATGATTTAGTTTCCAAAAACTTCCGTCTTTCTGAGTATATTTCAACATTGCTAAAGCACCAGTATCACCAGTATCTTTAACTTCTATGCTGATTTTAGCATTTGGTTCTTTAACGAAAATCAAATAGTTTTTTTCTTCGCTTGCAAAACGACCTGGTTTCTTCGATTCTTCTTCGAATTTTTTCAATTTTTCATTATATTCTGCTCTACGTTTATCGTTTTCAATTTTATCAGCAGCTTCATTAGATTTAACTTGTTTATTGTATTCTGCAAGTTTTGTATTGTATGTTGCGAGTTTAGCGTCATAATCAGCTTTGGCCATATTATAGTCAGTTTGGGCTTTGTCATAGGCTGCTTTATCTTTTTCATATTGTGCTTTTTTATCATCCCACTCAGCTTTAAGTTTTTCGTATTCAGCTTTTACCTTGTCCGCATCAGCTTTTTGTTTATTGTATTCCGAAAGGTCACTTTCGTATTTTGTAAGTGTCTCTTTGTTTGTAGCTAACACTTTGTCATATTCAGCTTTCGCCTTATCGTACTCGGCCTTGTCCGCTTCATATTTAGCCACACTTTCATTGTAGGCTTTCAGTTCTGCTTCATATGCTTTCTTATCTAATTCATATTTTGTTGTTTCTGCCTTATACGTAGTTAAAGCCTTGCCATAACTATCAAACTCGTTTTGTTGAATGTTTGAAGATTGGTCAGAGGCTTCAACTGTATGTACCCAAAATAGGATAGCAGAAGTTAAGCATGCGCTTGCTAATCCAAATTTTACTGAGTTTTTGTTCATATTACTCACTCTTTCTTAGAACGATTTAGAGAAAACTTAGTTTCTTTTGATTATTTATTTTCTAAACTTAATACATATACAATAAATTTACTTAAATCTAATTCATCTGATTATTTGCTGTTTCGAGCTTCTTCCAAAATCTTTGCAATCTTGGTCGTCAAAAGGTCGATAGCCACGGTATTGCTGACTCCCTCAGGAATGACAATATCAGCATAACGCTTGGTTGGTTCGATAAACTGGTGGTACATGGGTTTGACCACACCTAAATACTGGTCAATAACACTATCAAGGCTACGGCCACGCTCTTCCATATCACGCTTGATACGACGAATAATGCGCACATCATCATCCGTATCCACAAAAATCTTGATGTCCATCAAATCGCGCAGACGCTTGTCCTCCAAGACCAAAATCCCCTCAACGATAAAGACATCTTGAGGCTCCTGACGATAGGTCTTGCTGCTCCGTGTATGCTCTGTATAGTCATAAGTCGGAATATCCACTGGACGACCCGCCAACAATTCCTTAATCTGCTCGATCATCAAATCTGTATCAAAGGCAAAAGGATGGTCGTAGTTGGTTTTGACACGCTCTTCAAAGGTCAAATGAGACTGATCCTTGTAGTATGAATCGTGCTCAATCATGGAAATCTTTTCATCAGGAAAATGCGATAAAATGGCTCTTGAAACACTGGTCTTACCTCCACCAGAACCACCTGTCACTCCGATAATGATTGGTCTATTTTGCATGCTATCCTCCGTTTTTTTATCCGTCGTCTATTCTATCACATTTTTTACAAAATTTATAGTCTGATTTGGGTAGTCTAGGGGAAACAACACTCCCCACACCTCAGTTAGACTAGCTAAAAACCTTTCGTGGCTTGTAGAGATTTCCTCGTTTCTCTAGAATGGCTAACAATTTATCATCTTCAAAGGCAGCTAATTCTTGTTCTGTTTGTTCGAGTTCGATAAAACGACCAAAGCCTACTTCTGTAGCCTCTTCTTGAGTTAAGAAAACTTTGACAAGGTCTCCTGTCCCAATCTCTAGAGGATAGAGAAAGTCCAGTTGACCAGCCTCTACTTTTTCAGCAATTTCTTCCAAGGTAAGAGCATCTTCTAGTTGCAAACCAGCTGCACTAGTTCGAGTCAGATGTGACATATGAGCCGCATAACCAAGCTTCTCTCCCAAGTCAACCGATAAGGTACGAATATAGGTTCCCTTGCTACATTTCACACGAAAAGTAAAACGTGCAAGATGATCCTCATAAGAAATCGGACTTGTCCGCTCAAATTGATAAATGGTCACCTGACGTTCTGGACGCTCCACTTCCTGACCAGCACGCGCATACTCATAGAGCTTACGTCCATTGACCTTGACAGCTGAATACATAGGTGGAATCTGGGTAATAGTCCCAGTCAAACTAGCGATTGCTTCATCAACAAGCTTTTCATCCAAGGGCGATAAAACAGGTGTCTCTGCGACCACTTCCCCACTGGCATCCTCAGTCGTCGTGGAATAACCTAGAGTGATTTCCCCCTCATAGACCTTACCCTCGTCCTGCATAAACTCGACCATGCGTGTCGCCTTGCCAACCGCAATGGGCAAAACACCCACCACATCCGGATCCAAAGTCCCACCATGACCAATCTTCTTGGTTCCCAAAATCTTACGCAGTTTAAAAACCGCATCATGCGATGTCATCCCCGCTTCTTTTTTTAAGTTGATAATACCGTTCATTTTTGCTTTCTCACTCCCCCTTCAGTGCTTCAAATTTCGCTTTCATGGTTGGATTTTTTCGAGTCAATTTTTTAACAGAAACATCTTCCAATTTGTTGTTTGCGAGACGGAGTTGGTTTTCAGATGTGGTTAGGAATTTCTTAACCTCTTCCATCCGTTTTATGGCCTTATCGATTTCATCAATAGCTTTTCCAAAGTTGGTCGAAGCTGAGTTATAGTTCTTGGCAAAAGCTAGTTTAAAGGCGTCCAAATCTTCTTCAAAATGCGTAATGTCAATATTTTGTTCGCGAACCAAGGCCAGCTCCTGCTTGTATTTTAGGGAATTAAGCGCCGCATTACGTAAGAGACCAATCAACTGGATAAAGAATTGAGGACGAACCACATACATCTTTTCGTACTCATGGCTGACGTCAACAATCCCTGTGTTAAAGTAGTCGTTATCGGCCTCAAGCATAGTCACCAAAACGGCATACTCACAGTTCTTCTCCCGACGGTCCTTGTCTAATTCCTTGTAAAAATCTGCATTCTTGTGCTTCTTCTCTGTTCCATCTGCTTCATTTTTCATCTCAAACATAATGGAAATGATTTCGACTCCATTTTCATCGCATTCACGGAAGATAAAGTCCCCCTTAGAACCACGCGCAGAAACCTTGTTATCCTTCTCAAAGTAAGCATTTGGAAAGGCGAAACTACGTACCTTGTTAAACTCACTCTCTGCATAGTGTTCCAGACTTTCCCCAATCGCTTTTGTAGATTGTTGGACTTTGAAATTCTTGTAAAATTCGACTTGTTCACTGGCTGCCTTGAGCTGGGCTTCGTAGTTTTGCTTAACAGAAGCAAGAGAAAGCTCGTTTTCTTTTTCTTGTAAAAGAAGTTGGTTTTTAACCTGATCACGTTCTTTTTCTAGATCAGAAAGGGTCTTTTGGAGCTGGTTTTCATGCTCCAAACGCAAGGTCGCCAATTGGTTTTCCAAGGCCTGTACTTCCTTATCCTTAGCCAATAAGGCCTGATTACTTGTCTGTTCAACCTCTTTCTTGGCCAATTCTTTTTCTGTATCAAAGTTTTGGATTTGACTCTGTAATTGAGCAATTTCTTGGTCTTTTTGAGCTAGTTTAGACTGTTGTTCATTCATGGCCTTTTGCTCAGCCAAGGCCAGTTCCTGCTTCATCCGGTCGTGCAATTCCTTATCAAACTCTGCCGTTCTCACTTGAGACAAAAGTTCGGCATACTGACTTTCATTTACTGTAAAGACTTCCCCACAGTTGGGACATTTGATTTCGTTCATATCGTTCCTCTTTCTAGACTTCTTTAACCATTATATCATGCCTAAAGGAAAATCAAAAACAGCGAGTCGAAACCCACTGTTTATCTTCTTTTACTTTAAATTTTTTCCAAGGCCAAGCGCAAATCTTCGATCAAATCCTCTACATTTTCAAGTCCGATTGACAAACGAATTTGGTTTGGTGTGACACCTGCTGCTTCAAGGTCTTTTTCTGACAATTGACCGTGAGTGGTTGTAGCTGGATGGACAACAAGCGATTTGGCATCTGCCACGTTTGCTAGGTCAGAGAAGATTTCCAAATTATCAATTACCTTACGGGCTTCTGCCTCCCCACCTTTGACATGGAAGGTAAAGATTGAGCCCACACCTTTTGGCAAATATTTCTCAGCCAAGGCATGGTAAGGACTATCAGCAAGTTTTGGATAATTGACCTTTTCTACCTTAGGATGGTTGACAAGGAAATCAACAATTTTCTCTGCATTTTGCACATGCCGTTCCACACGAAGTGAAAGGGTTTCAAGTCCTTGGAGTAACAAGAAGGCATTAAATGGCGACAAGGCTGCACCTGTATCACGGAGCAATTGAACACGGACAGCGATAATAAAGGCAGCCGCACCTACATCACGAGTATAGCTCAAGTTATGATAGCTTGGGTCTTCCTCAACAAATTGAGGGAATTTCCCTGAAGCCGCCCAGTCAAAACGCCCACTATCGACAATCACTCCACCAATAGTCGTACCATGCCCACCGATAAACTTAGTCGCAGAGTGAATGGCAATATCAACACCGTGAGAAAAGACGTTAATCAAATATGGTGTAGCAAAAGTGTTGTCCGAAACGAGTGGAATCTGGTGTTTATGCGCAATCTCAGCCAATTTTTCCAAGTCAGGAATGTTAATCAAGGGATTGCCCAAGGTTTCAATTAAGACAAGCTTGGTATTGTCTTTGATCGCTGCTTCTACTTCCTCCAAATTATCCACATCGACAAAGGTTGTTGTGATCCCATAACGAGGAAGGGTTTCTTTCAAGAGATTGAAAGTCCCACCGTAAATAGTTGATGCTGCTACAACATGGTCACCAGCATGGGCAAGTGCCAAAATCGTATAAGTCACTGCAGCCATACCTGATGCGGTTGCAAGAGCTCCAACACCACCTTCCAGAGCAGCAATTCTTTCTTCAAAGGCAGCCGTTGTAGGATTTGTAATACGAGTATAGATATTCCCTGGTTTTCTCAAGGCAAACAAATCGGCACCTTCCTGCGTGTCATCAAAAACAAAGGATGTAGTCTGATAAATCGGTACTGCACGAGACTTGGTAGCTGGATCCACAACTTGACCAGCATGCAATTGTAATGTTTCAAATTTAAAATCACGAATCATAAGGCGACCTCCATATAGTTTGATTAAGGATATTGTAGCACCTTGAGTTATAGTTTACAAATATCAGTTTTCTATATTTTGATATAATAAATAACTATTACCTTATTTTAAAAATCGAAAAAAGCACGACTCAATCGTGCTCATTTTCTTAATCTACATAAGTATCTTCGTTTTTATTAAGGAAGGCATATGGAAGACCCATCAAGAGGCCTCCTCCGATAAAGTTTCCAATGAAGGTTACACCCCAGTGTCGAAGCATATTCCCAACACCGAAGTTAGCAATTGAATCCGCAGCAACACTGAATTTCACAATCGCGAAAGAAGCAAAGTTTGCAGCAATGTGCTCGTTTGTTAAGAATACAAACATGTAAATCGCTGACAACACAAGCCAAAGTTTGGCACCACCATCTTTGACCAAAACAAATGAAAGAATCGCAATATTTACGAAAATATTTGCCAAAATCGCCTCAAGCAAGATTAATTCATTTGAACGGCCTAACTTCATCTCAACAACCCCTGAGATGAAACTATCGTGAGTCAGATGTGCATAGGCTGCCGAATGAGCAAAGCCCCTATAAGGTTGAACAAGGTACAGTAAAGTAAAATCTCAGCTGTTTTTCTCCAAGAGATTTTTTTCAAGAAACTACCAGCAGTCAAGAACATCATGTTTGATGTTACCAACTCGGCATTCAAAAAAACAATGTAGGCCAAGCCCCAAGCGAAGACAAATGGGAAGAGGAAGCGTCCACTACCTGGCGCAATTTTATTAATCAAGTCAGCCCCAACTGCACCTGCAGCAGTACTGAAGGTTAAAAATGCACCTGCGAACATAGAACGAATCGCATACTTAAATTTGCTTTGACTATAAAGACTTTCTTTCTTCTTGCAAGCAAATTCAATCTTTGAGATAAATTCTGAAGAAACCATAATAAACTCCTAAATCTTTTTTCTTGATAATTATATCACAAACTTTAGAATTAAGGAAGCGTTTTCTGTGTTTCATAAAAGTTTATTTTTATGAAAATCTTAAAAAAATCAGTGAAATTCTGGATTTCACTGATTTGTACTAATAAAATTGTTTATATGGTTGATTGAAAGCTGTTAGGATTTCATCAGATGTTTGTGAATAATCTTTTGTTTCTTTCAAATCACCTTTTACAATAATACGTTCTGTAGCAGCAAGGTCTTCACAGGTTACTAATGTGATTTCATTGACCCCATCTCTATCATCAACCTCATCAACACGATCCGGTGTCACACGTTTAACTTCACGGATTTCATAGGTATAAACTTTATTTTTATCAGTTAGATAAATCTTCATACCATTTTTAGCATTATCTAAAGGAGAAAATAACATTTTATTAGCATTATCAACACCAAAGATATGGTGACTAGCTAGACTATAATTTCCTTCTCCCATTACTTGCTCGCGTTTCATTGTACCAGCACCATAGAAGAGATTGACATTATCAAGTCCTTTAAAAATCGGCAAATTCATTTCCAATTCAGGAATTGCAATTCCCCCAATAACTGGTAATTTTTGAGCATCCCATTGAGAAGCTAGAACAGCTTCCGAAGAAATTGCTTTGACCGAATCAAAATCAAAATTTCCTTCTGTATCCTGATTTTCTTCTATTTTTTCTTTTGATACCTGGCTAACTTGATACTTATTGGTATTCCAGACCATGAAAATATTTCGAATTTGCGCATTAAAAATCAAAGCCAGTGACAGTAATATCAGAAATCCTGCTAGGATATTTGTCAGCAGATTTTTTCGTTTGTTTTTCTTTTTATTATTTTTTTGAGACATTATGCTTCACCTTCTGTTTCATTTTCTGTCCCAACTTCTTCTTTTTCTGCCGCTGCAACCGTTGTGAAGGTCACTATCTGAGCATCTTGATCCAGGCGCATTACTTTAACTCCCATAGTTGCGCGTCCTGTTTGTGAAATATTGGCAAGATTGGTTCGAATCATGACACCTGTATCAGTGATAATCATCACATCCTCATCCCCTTGAACAGTCATAAGACCGGCCAGCAAGCCATTTTTTTCGGTAATTTTAGCTGTCTGCATTCCCTTACCACCACGACCTTTGGTTGGGTATTCAGTAGCAGCTGTACGCTTACCATATCCTTTTTCAGTAATGATAAGAACCTCATCTTGATCAGTAATTACGCTCGCTCCGACTACTGTGTCTCCATCACGGAGATTAACACCTTTCACACCAGTGGCGATACGGCTCATGCCACGAACGGCTGATTGATTAAAGCGAACTGCATAACCAAACTTGGTACCAATGATAATATCCGTATCTTCTTCCGTCAACAAGACATTGATTAACTCATCTTCATCCTTTAGATTCAGCGCTTTGAGACCATTTTGACGAATATTGGCAAATTCCTTAACACTGGTTCTCTTCACAATACCGTGACGGGTTGTAAAGAAGAGATAAGCATCATCACTGCGATCAGACTCAACATTGATAACCGTCTGAATACTTTCGTCTTCATCCAATTTCAAGAGATTGACTACTGGTAGCCCTTTGGCAGTTCGACCATACTCAGGAATTTCATAGCCTTTCAAACGATAAACTCGCCCTTTATTTGTGAAGAAGAGCAGATGATCATGGGTGCTAGTTGACACTAACTCACGAACAAAATCATCATCCTTAACACCTGTTCCTTGGACACCACGACCCCCACGTTTTTGAGCAGTAAATTCATCCTGATCCAAACGCTTAATGTAGCCTCTGTTAGAAAGGGTAATCAAGACATCCGATTCTTCAATCAAATCTTCATCTTCAAGACTCAAGACTTCACCGACCATCAACTCTGTACGGCGTTTATCAGAAAATTTACGTTTAACTTCATCCAATTCGTCTTTGATAATTTGAGAAACACGTTCAGGCTTAGCAAGAATATCCGCTAAATCCGCAATCAGAGCCAAGAGGTCATCATACTCAGACTGAATCTTATCGCGTTCCAAACCTGTCAAACGACGAAGGCGCATGTCTAGGATAGCCTGACTTTGACGTTCAGAAAGCTTGAACTTACTCATCAACTCGGCTTGTGCTTCTGCGTCTGTTTCACTAGCACGGATGATACGAATCACTTCATCGATATGGTCTAGCGCAATTAAGAGACCTTCTAATATATGAGCGCGTGCTTCCGCTTTTTCCTTATCAAAACGGGTACGACGAACAACTACTTCTTTTTGGTGCTCGATATAAGCATCCAAAATCTGACGAAGGGATAAAATCTTCGGTACACCATTTTGGATAGCAAGCATATTGAAACCAAAGTTGGTTTGCATCTGGGTCATCTTGAAGAGATTGTTGAGGATAACATTAGCAGACGCATCACGCTTAACTTCGATAACAAATCGAACACCTTCACGGTTTGACTCATCACGTACTGCTGTGATGCCCTCAATCCGTTTTTCCTGAACCAAACGAACAATATGCTCATGCACCTTTGTTTTATTGACCATATAAGGAAATTCTGTTACAACAATACGCTCACGGCCAGTCTTAGTTTCTTCGATTTCAGTACGAGAACGAAGAACAATCGAACCTTTACCTGTTTCATAAGCCTTATGAATGCCTGATTTCCCCATGACAAGGGCACCTGTTGGAAAATCTGGACCAGGCAAGACTTCCATCAAGTCCTTGGTAGTCACTTCAGGATTGTCCATGACGAGCTTGACTGCATCAATCGTCTCACCTAGATTGTGAGGGGGAATATTGGTCGCCATCCCAACGGCAATACCAGTTGCTCCATTTACCAAAAGGTTTGGAAAGCGCGCTGGCAAGACCAAGGGTTCACGTTCATTGGCGTCATAGTTATCAACGAAATCAACTGTATTTTTATTGATATCACGAAGCATCTCCAGAGCAATCTTGCTCATACGTGCCTCAGTATAACGCTGGGCGGCAGCACCATCTCCATCCATGGAACCAAAGTTCCCATGACCATCTACAAGCATGTAACGGTAGCTCCACCATTGAGCCATACGGACCATGGCTTCATAAATAGAGGAATCCCCGTGTGGGTGATATTTACCCATGACATCCCCTGTAATACGAGCAGATTTTTTATGAGGTTTGTCTGGAGTAACACCCAATTCATTCATTCCGTAGAGAATGCGACGGTGAACAGGTTTCAAGCCATCTCGAACATCAGGAAGAGCCCGGGCTACGATAACACTCATGGCGTAATCGATAAAGCTCGTCTTCATCTCCTTTGTCAGATTGACATTCACTAAATTTTTATCCTGCATTAATAAATGCCTCATTTCACAATTAGTAAGTAACAACATTATACCATAAATTCCCATCTATTTCAGCCTCTAAACCACTAAAACGTTTACATTGAGAACTATAAGGCATATTCGTGACAAAGTTTTTTAAAAGTGATAGAATGAAGTTGTCTGGGGAAAATCCCCTAATAAAATTAAGGAGATGTTTAGAACAATGACTTCAACTAAACAACACAAAAAAGTTATCCTTGTCGGTGATGGTGCTGTAGGTTCATCTTACGCTTTTGCACTGGTTAACCAAGGAATTGCACAAGAGCTTGGAATTATCGAAATTCCACAATTGCATGAAAAAGCTGTTGGTGACGCGCTTGACCTTAGTCACGCCCTTGCCTTCACTTCACCTAAAAAAATCTATGCAGCTCAATACTCTGACTGTGCAGACGCTGACCTTGTTGTGATCACTGCAGGTGCGCCTCAAAAACCAGGTGAAACTCGTCTTGACCTTGTAGGTAAAAACCTTGCTATCAACAAATCAATCGTAACTCAAGTTGTTGAATCAGGTTTCAAAGGTATCTTCCTTGTTGCTGCTAACCCAGTTGACGTTTTGACTTACTCAACTTGGAAATTCTCTGGTTTCCCTAAAGAACGCGTTATCGGTTCAGGTACTTCACTTGACTCAGCTCGTTTCCGTCAAGCACTTGCTGAAAAATTGGATGTTGATGCTCGTTCAGTGCACGCCTACATCATGGGTGAACACGGTGACTCTGAGTTCGCTGTTTGGTCACACGCTAACATCGCTGGTGTAAACCTTGAAGAATTCCTTAAAGACACTCAAAATGTTCAAGAAGCTGAATTGATTGAATTGTTCGAAGGTGTTCGTGATGCAGCCTACACAATCATCAACAAAAAAGGTGCAACATACTACGGTATCGCAGTAGCCCTTGCTCGTATCACTAAAGCAATCCTTGACGATGAAAACGCAGTACTTCCACTTTCAGTATTCCAAGAAGGTCAATACGGAGTTGAGAACGTCTTTATCGGTCAACCAGCTGTTGTTGGTGCACATGGTATCGTTCGTCCAGTAAATATCCCATTGAACGACGCAGAAACTCAAAAAATGCAAGCATCTGCTAAAGAATTGCAAGCTATCATTGACGAAGCATGGAAAAACCCAGAATTCCAAGAAGCTTCTAAAAACTAATTTAGATAGAAATAACTCCTTGAATCATCAGGGAGTTGTTTTTTTCTGTATTATAGTAGGTTGAAGTTGAAATAGCACCCCATTACTCTAAAACGTTGTTACAAAATGCTTTAAATTCCTAATTGATTTGTTCAGATTTTATTTCATTTCTCTATAAAACGCATAGTATCAAGTTTTTATACCTGATAATATGCGTTTTATTGTGTCAAGACTTACTTGATTTCTCCTCGAATCAAGTTTTGTTTCGTCTCACCTTTATGATATTTTTTCAACTAAGTCCTGTATCATCCGATGCAGTTCTTCGATTTTCTCAGATTGCTTCTCTAGTAATATTCTCTGACTAGATAATTCATCTTGAAGTTTATCAAGTTTTATCTGTTCATCTGGATTATCTTTTACAAAAAAGTTCGTCAAGGCACTCGTTAACATTCCTATTGTTCCAATACCGACAAGCATCAGTAAAACTGCTAGCCATTTCCCAAAAAGGGAAACTGGAACAATATCACCATAACCAACAGTAGTTACTGTCACAAGAGCCCACCAAAGACTATCTGAGAAGGATTTTTCTTCAACTACAGATAAAATTGAACTTCCTACTAGAACGATAAAAATATTAACATACAAGATATAAATCAGGCCATTTGTCCGTAAGAATCTACTAATTTTTCTTTCTAATTTACCTGTAAGTCCAATTATTCTAAGTAAACGAGTCAGTTTCAGTAATTTTGTCAGCCTTGCTAAGCGGAAGATACGCCCTAATCGAAAAACTGTGAAAATAGCATTTAAAGGGAGAATAGCCAATAAATCAAAAATATTTTCAAGAATAAAGCGCCATTTTCTTTTAGTAATAAAAAAGCGCCAACTATAATCAATTACAAAAACACCCCAAAGTAGTAAATCAATAATATTGTACGGAGGATTGTCCAAATCAATCATCTCAGAAAATCCAAGCAATATCAGAATAACAGAGATTAAAGCAAGTAAAATAATTGTTGTGTCATAGTAATCCTTAAATAACCATTTTCTTTTCACACTACTTCTCCTATGTCATTTTTAAACATTATACCACAACAAATATCTGCTAATTTATAAAAAAGAAGGCACTCGCCTTCTTTTTATATGTCTGTCAAGGGTGTTGCGGTATCTGGTGAGGTATCATAAACCTTAAAGTCTACTCCGACTCCCAGATCAGCTTGTGCTAGCTGATTGACCATGGTCATGTGAGCCAACTCCTTGATATTGTTTTCCTTAGACAAGTGACCAAGGTAGATTTTCTTAGTGCGATTTCCTAAGGTACGAATCATAGCTTCAGCACCATCTTCATTAGAAAGGTGACCCAGATCCGATAGGATTCGTTGTTTGAGTCGCCAAGCATAAGATCCTGCTCGCAAAATCTCTACATCATGGTTGGACTCGATAAGATAGCCGTCCGCATTTTCTACAATCCCTGCCATACGGTCACTGACATAACCTGTATCTGTCAAAAGGACAAAACTTTTATCATCTTTCATAAAGCGATAGAACTGCGGTGCGACTGCATCATGGCTTACACCAAAACTCTCGATGTCAATATCTCCAAAGGTTTTGGTTTTGCCCATCTCAAAGATATGCTTTTGCGAAGAATCCACCTTGCCAATATATTTACTATTTTCCATAGCTTGCCAGGTCTTTTCATTGGCATAAAGATCCATACCATACTTGCGAGCCAAAACGCCTACTCCATGGATATGATCTGAATGCTCATGGGTAATCAAGATGGCATCCAGGTCTTCTGGCTTGCGGTTAATTTCAGCAAGTAGGCTAGTAATCTTTTTACCAGACAAGCCAGCATCCACTAAAAGCTTCTTTTTTGGTGTTTCCAGATAAAAGGAATTTCCACTGGAACCCGACGCTAAAATACTGTATTTAAAGCCTGTTTCACTCATTCTAGTCTTCTACTTCATCCTCCCATACTTCTTCTTTCACTGCATCCTTATCATAAGGGAGCACAATGGTAAAGGTTGATCCCTTACCGTATTCACTCTTGGCCCAAATAAAGCCCTTATGTTGTTTGATAATTTCCTTGGCAATAGACAGTCCCAAACCTGTACCACCTTGGGCACGACTTCTAGCACGATCCACACGATAAAAACGGTCAAAGATACGTGGTAAATCCTGCTTAGGAATGCCTAAACCATGGTCAGAAATGGATAAAATCATCTGGTCTTCAGTTGTCTTCATTCTGACAGTGATTTTACCCCCATCTGGCGAATACTTAATAGCATTATTTAAAATATTGTCGATAACCTGCGTCATCTTATCTGTATCAATTTCCATCCAGATAGAATTGATGGGGTAATCTCTCACCAACTCATATTTTTTCTCCTTTTCCTGTCCTTTCATCTTGTCAAAACGATTGAGGATAAAGGTAATAAAAGCAGTGAAGTTAATCAGTTCCACATCCAAGTGACTGGTGGCGTTATCAATCCGTGAAAGATGAAGGAGGTCGGTCACCATGCGCATCATACGGTTGGTTTCATCAAGAGAAACCTTGATAAAGTCTGGTGCTACAGTTTCACACAAAGCTCCCTCATCCAAGGCTTCAAGATAAGATTTCACACTGGTTAAAGGAGTCCGTAACTCATGACTAACGTTGGAAACAAAGAGTCTCCGTTCGCGCTCTTCCTTCTCCTGCTCCGTCGTATCATGCAAAACAGCCACCAAACCTGAAATAAAGCCAGACTCTCGACGAATCAAGGCAAAGCGAACTCGAAGGCTCAGATATTCGCCATTGACGTCTTGGGAATCTAGCAACAATTCTGGACTTTGGGTAATCAAATCACGCAATTCATAGTCTTCTTCTATCTTGAGCAATTCCAAAATGCTTCTATTCAGAACATCTTCTTTAACCAGCCCCAGTTGCTTCTTGGCTGTATCGTTAATCATGATAATCTGACCCCGACGATTGGTCGCAAGAACCCCATCTGTCATATAAAAAAGAATACTATTTAGTCTCTTACTCTCTTGTTCTAGATTTTCCTGAGTGAGACGAATAACCTCCGACAAGTCATTCAAATTATTGGTAATGTTGGTGATTTCAGACCCACCTTGCATATCAAGAACCTTGGAATAATCTCCTGCAATCAAATCTTTAACCTTTTGATTGATTTGCTTCAATCGAATATTATCACGTCTATTTTCCAGTAATAAGAGGGTTACAACAAGGATGAAACCTAACAAAATCAGGATAAAGATAAAATCTCTGGTAAAAATGGTTTGTTTCAGTAAATCAAGCATTATTTCTCATGTAATACCCTACACCACGGCGCGTCAAGATATACTCTGGTCGGCTGGGTGTATCTTCAATCTTCTCACGCAGACGTCGAACAGTCACATCAACCGTACGGACATCACCAAAATAGTCATAACCCCAGACAGTCTCAAGCAAGTGTTCGCGCGTGATGACTTGACCTGTATGCGATGCCAAATGATACAAAAGCTCAAACTCACGGTGGGTTAAGTCTAGTTCTTCGCCATATTTTTTAGCCACGTAGGCGTCTGGAACAATTTCTAAATCCCCAATTTGGATAGGTTGAGGTTTACTTTCTGCTTCCTGCCCATCTACTGGCATAGGTTGAGAACGACGCAGCAAAGCTTTAACACGCGCCTGTAACTCACGATTGGAGAAGGGTTTTGTCACATAGTCATCCGCCCCAAGCTCTAATCCGATAACCTTATCAAATTCACTGTCTTTAGCTGATAGCATGATAATAGGCACACTGCTGGTCTTGCGAATGGTCTTAGCAACTTCTAAACCATCAATTTCTGGAAGCATCAAATCCAGAATAATAATATCTGGCTGCTCTGCTTCATATTGCTCTAGCGCTTCACGACCATTAAAAGCAGTTACAACCTCGTAACCTTCCTTGGTCATATTAAACTTGATAATATCCGAGATTGGTTTTTCATCATCTACAATTAATATTTTTTTCATTTGTTCACCTTTTTCTCTACTATTATACCAAAAAAATAGCAAGAAGACATAATAGCTAGTCTTGGCTACTGTCTAAGTTGGCTTTTGCATAAGTCTGCCAGATTTTTTGTTGGGGTTTGGCAAGTGGGTAATTCTTAAACTCTACTGGTGAAAGCCACCGAACTTCCCTATCTGAAAAATCATGGTAGTCACTCACCTGACCTGCTACAATTTGAACATGCCACTTGCGATGGCTAAAGACATGCTTGACAGTCTCAAAATAAACATCAAGCCAATCAACTTCTAGGTCATAATCCTGCTGGAAACTCTCTTCTGGACTTGGGCCAAAGTTCACGCTTTCTTCTGCAACCTGATGAAAGAGGTCAAACTGCTCTTCTTGCGAAAAGCCATCTACTTCTATCAAGGGAAAATGCCAAAATCCTGCCAATAGCTTTTCACTTTCATTTTTTTCAAGTAAAAATTGCCCTTGAGAATTTTTCACAACTAAGGCTTTAAGATAAATAGGGACCGGCTTTTTCTTGGGAGCCTTGATTGGATAACGGTCCATGGTTCCATTCTGATATGCCGCACTAAAGTCCTTGACTGGGCTTTCTTCAGGTCTGGGATTTACAGGCGCCTCAATATCTGAGCCCAAGTCCATCAAGGCTTGATTAAAATCACCCGGACGATCCGGATCAATCAAGATTTCCATCATTGCCTGAAAAATTTTGCGATTACTTGGAATCCCAATATCATGGTTGACTTCAAATAGACGCGCCAAGACCCGCATAACATTACCATCTACAGCTGGCTCAGGCAAGTTAAAAGCAATACTGGAAATGGCTCCTGCTGTGTAAGGGCCAATTCCTTTCAAACTGGAAATTCCTTCATAGGTGTTTGGAAATTGGCCACCAAAGTCAGTCATAATCTGCTGGGCTGCAGCCTGCATATTGCGAACTCGAGAATAATAGCCCAAACCCTCCCAAGCTTTCAGTAAACTCTCCTCAGGCGCAGTTGCCAAACTTTCCACTGTTGGAAACCAGTCCAAGAATCGTTCGTAATAAGGGATAACCGTATCCACCCTGGTCTGCTGGAGCATAATTTCAGATACCCAGATATGATAAGGATTTTTACTTCTGCGCCACGGTAAATCTCTTTTGTTTTCATCATACCAAGTGAGGAGTTTCTGACGAAAAGAAACAATCTTCTCCTCCGGCCACATGGCAATACCATATTCTTTCAAATCTAACATATCTCTAGTATAACACAGAAGACTCTAACTGTCCTTTTCCTAGTATTAAAAAGCCTCTTCCCAAGTGAAAGAGGACTGATACTCAATGAAAATCAAAGAGCAAACTAGGAAGCTTAGCCGCAGGTTGCTCAAAACACTGTTTTGAGGTTGTGGATAGAACTGACAGAGTCAGTATCATATACCTACGGCAAGGAGACGCTAACGTGGTTTGAAGAGATTTTCGAAGAGTATAATTCTTATTGATGAACTGCTTGCAGTCTGAGAAAAAATGAGCTTGGATAGTATTCCCAAACTCATTTAAATTCAATTAAACTATTAGAACAAGCCTAGA
>NZ_VMMZ01000002.1:0-78206 GCF_013277475.1 Streptococcus sp. k-628 | reverse complement strand
TATCCAAGCTCATTTTTTCTCAGACTGCAAGCAGTTCATCAATAAGAATTATACTCTTCGAAAATCTCTTCAAACCACGTCAACGTCGCCTTGCCGTAGGTATGGTTACTGACTTCGTCAGCTCTATCTGCAACCTCAAAACAGTGTTTTGAGCAACCTGCGGTTAGCTTCCTAGTTTGCTCTTTGATTTTCATTGAGTATTATTCTCAGGCACAAAGCACATTTCCAAAAAAATAAGCCGCCTGATTGGGCGACTCTATTTTTTATAGGGAGATTATTATGAAAAAGTTTTAGGAGTTTAAGTTAAGGTCTTCTTAACTTATGGACTTAGTATACACTTCCTAGCTTAAAGTTTCCTTAAGTATTTTAAAAAATCAAATTTTTCCATTTCTCCTGCCAATTTTTCTTGGATAATCGTGTTTGATAGAGAGCCATTCGGTCTTCATTCTCTAAAAAATGAGGAGTTGGACGAACTTGAAAATTCAAAATATCCTCCAAACCATAAGGTGCATAGAGTTCAAAATCTAATTCTTCATTCAAGCGTAGTCCAACTGCCGTACACCGTTCTGGATACTTACTCATGGCATCACAAGAGCTGCTATAGGGAGCAGTATGAGGGCTGTGCTGGTGCATATAGACCTGATTTTTCAATTCCCACTGGTACTGAGGAAAATCCTCTAGCAGTTTTTTCTCTAGGGACAGGGTTTCCTCATAAGAAATATCTGGATCAAAGAAAATTACATCTACATCTGTTTCACAGTCAAAAGGGGATTTGTCTGACAAGAGATTCCAGATAAAATTTCTGATAGAACCTGCTGCCAACCAGGAATCTGTCAACTCCAGGTTTCGGATGATCGTCAGAATAGCCATCATATCTGGATTTTTTCTAAAAGCCTCTAGAATTTCTTGCTTATTTTTCACTGTATTCATAACCTAAATGCTCATATGCCTTAGCAGTCGCCACTCGTCCAGACCGTGTCCGCATGATAAAACCTTTTTGAATCAAGTAAGGCTCATACATGTCTTCAACTGTCTCACGTTCTTCTGCTATGTTAACAGAAAGAGTTCCTAATCCGACAGGGCCACCACCGTACATCTCAATCATGGTGCGAAGGATTTTTTGATCCACATAGTCCAAACCTTCATGGTCAACATCCAGCATAGTCAAAGCCTTATCGGTAATAAGATCATCGATAACCCCATTCCCCATTATCTGGGCAAAATCGCGCACGCGCTTGAGGAGACGATTGGCAATACGGGGAGTTCCACGACTACGTAGGGCCAACTCAGATGCTGCCTCATGAGTTATTTCCATCTCAAAAATATCTGCCGTCCGCTCAACAATTTCTGTCAAGTCAGCATGAGCATAATACTCCATATGCCCTGTAATTCCAAAACGTGCCCGTAGTGGATTTGAGAGCATACCAGCCCGAGTCGTCGCACCAATCAAGGTAAAAGGTGGCAACTCCAAATGAACACTGCGACTGCCTTCACCAGCCCCAATCATGATATCAATGTAGAAGTCCTCCATGGCACTATAAAGTACCTCTTCCACCGACATGGGCAAGCGATGAATCTCATCAATAAAAAGGACATCCCCAGGCTCTAAGTCATTCAAAATCGCTACTAGATCACCAGCTTTTTCAATGACTGGACCCGAAGTCTGCTTGAGATTGACACCCAGTTCGTTGGCAATAACAAAAGCCATGGTCGTTTTCCCCAAGCCTGGAGGTCCAAATAAGAGCACATGATCCAGCGCTTCATCCCGCATTTTGGCAGCTTCAATAAAGATTTGGAGCTGGTCCTTGGCCTTGTCCTGCCCAATATATTCACGTAAATACTGAGGACGGAGCGTGCGTTCTACCAACTCCTCATCCCCCATTATCTCATTATCTAAAATTCTACTCATGGCTCTATTATATCAAAAAACCAAGCCACAAACAAAAAAGCCACCCGATCGGGTGACTCCCAAGTTTAGCACTTATGTGGTATAATATTGTTCGGCACTGCTACACCGCCTGCGAAAGGAGGTGAGATAGCCCATGATGGAATTAGTACTCAAAACTATCATCGGACCAATTGTGGTCGGCGTCGTTCTTCGTATAGTCGATAAATGGCTAAACAAGGACAAATAGTGTCAAAAAAGACCTCAAGCTTATTTGGTCGTGAGCTTGGGGTCTTTTCTAGCCTATGATATAGAACTAGTACTCAATTCCTTTTTATTATCCCATAGTTCACGAATTTTGTCAAAGGTTTATATTCTCATCCATTCAGCTTCTCCAACTTTAGAATCTGTCCAATAAAGTTTATAAGATTTAGAGAAAGCTATTGAAAAATGATATTTAGAAAACTTCCGAAAAACCTGAAATAGAGCAAAAAAACTCCACCTGATTGAGTGCCTCCCGACTTTAGCACTTATGTGATATAATATTTTACGGCACTGCTACACCGCCTGCGAAAGGAGGTGAATTAGCCCATGATGGATACAATACTTAAAACTATCATCGGACCAATTGTGGTCGGTGTCATTCTTCGATTAGTCGATAAATGGCTAAACAAGGACAAATAGTGTCAAAAAGACCCCAAGCTTATTTGGACGTGAGCTTGGGGTCTTTTCTAGCCTATGATATAGACACAATACTTAATTCTCTTTTATTATCCCATAGTTCACAAAATTTGTCAAAACTTTACATCCTCTTTAACCGCTGTACGACAAGACGTTCAAGATTAAGCGAAAGTTATCGGAAAATGATGTTTAGAAAACTCCCGAAAAGCCTGAAATAGAGCCAAAAAACTCCACCTGATTGGGTGACTCCCGAGTTTAGCACTTATATGGTATAATATTCTACGGCACTACTACACCGCCTACGAAAGGAGGTGAGATAGCCCATGATGGAACTAATCCTTAAAACTATCATCGGACCGATTGTGGTCGGTGTCATCCTTCGCTTAGTCGATAAATGGCTAAACAAAGATAGATAGTGTCAAAAAAGACCCCGAGCTTAATGTGGAAGTTAGCTTGGGGTCTTTTCTAGTCCATGATATAGAACTAATCCTTAATTCCTCTCCATTATCCCATAGTTCACACATTTTGTCAATGTTTTACATCATCTTTAACCGCCGTACAACAAGACTTTCAAGTTTAAGAGAAAATTAGGGATTCTATCAATTTCATAGAAATTTTGATTTAGTAAACGAATAGACAATCTTACATGTCACTCCTCATTTAATACGCCACTACTGGACAAGCAAAATCATTATTACAGCAGTTCCAGTCCTTCAATTAACAGTCACTTACAATCAAATTGAGTTTGAAGTAACTGAAGCGACAACAGACCTATTTCTTAGTCATATTCGCTAAAAAATCCCCGCCAAAATCTCAAAAAGTCCCCGCCAATTCCCCGACCAAAATCCGAAAAATACCTGAAAATATCGGAAAATGATGTTTATAAAACTCCCCAAAAGCCTGAAATAAAGCAAAAAAACTCCACCTGATTGGGTGGAGTTAAGGGAGATTATTATGAAAAAGAAAAGTTTAGGATTTTATTAAATAAAGTTAGGAGGTCTTTATTTAATAACTATATGATACAAGACAAAGCTTAAAACTAGCTTAACTTTTCTCAGATTCTACCATTTTGTAGAAAATCACTATAACCATCACCTCACCTCACAAAAAAGCCACCTGATTAGGTGACTTCATTAGGAGATTATGATGAAAAAAAGTTTTAGGATTTCATTAAATAAAGTTAGGAGGTCTTTATTTAATGACTATATGATACTAGACCATCCTTAAACTTTGCTTAAGAAAAAACAAGTTTTGTTATTTTTCTCTGTTTACCCAAATCATTCCTGTACAATCATAGGTAGATAAGGTTTCAAAGCCCATAAAACGATAGAATTCCAAGGTTCTTTCTGTCTCTTCTGTCACCAGCTGGACTTGATAGGCATCTTTGTAATCTTTTAAAGCCTCTTTCATCAAGGAGCTACCAATCCCTTGGCGCTGATAGCTAGGCAAAACAATCAAATCCTGTACAAAAACTGATGAAAATCCATCTCCAACCAAACGAATCAAGCCCACCACAGCATCGCCATCAAGCGCCACATAAATCACTAATGAATGAGATAAGGCCTGCTCCAGCATCTGAGGTTGATGGGTATAATTTGTCCAACCGATAGCCTGATAGAGATGCAAAACATCCTCTAGCTTGACAATTTCTTGCTTTTTAATAGTAATCATCTCAACACCTCTTAAAGCTCTCTCAAGCTCTTGTACTGCTGTCCATTTTTATCAAAATTTTCAGGACGCAACCATGTTTCCAAACGATTTTTGACTTTGGGCCAGTCCTTATCAATCATAGACAACCAATCCGTATCCCTCGTCCGTCCCTTATAAACCACTGCCTGACGGAAGGTTCCTTCATAAATAAAGCCTAAACGTTCCGCTGCTCGTCTGGATGGCAGATTTAAGGCATCGCATTTCCACTCATAACGACGATAGTTCAGCTCCTCAAAGACATAGCGTGCCAGGAGATACTGAGCTTCTGTCCCTATTCGTGTCCCCCTGAGTTCTGGAGAAAAAGTGACTGCTCCCACTTCTATCACTCGGTTATTCTGATCAATGCGCATGAGAGAAAAAGTTCCCAAAGCCTTACCAGTTGCCTTGTCTATGATTGCATAGTAAAAACGGTCCTTACGAGCTAACATCTGATTTAAAAGGGTAACCAGCTCCTCCATATCTGCCACTGGTTCCTGAAAGAGGTAGGTCCACATCTCCCGAGGCGTATCAGGGCCATAAACAGCTAATAAATCCTCCGCATGCTTCTCCACTGAAAGAGCTTCTATTCGAGCATAACGCCCTTCTAAGAAATCAATAGAAGGCAGTGCACCGGGTGTATAACCTTCCATTGACTCCCCAATCATCTGACCATATTCGTTTACTGGCATAACTTTCTCCTTGTTTCACTTTTCAAACTTTATAGTTGCCCATAGTATACCATACTTTCATAAAAAGATTCAAAAAATCCTCCAGATTCTACTCTGAAGGATTCCTATCTTATTTCACAACAATATTAACCAATTTATTCGGTACCGCAATTACTTTCACGATGTCCTTACCGTCAATTTCTGCTTTGACTTTTTCATCAGCGAGAGCAATTTCTTGCAATTCTTCGCGTGACAAGTCTTTAGCGACCATGAGTTTAGCGCGGACTTTTCCTTTGATTTGGACAACGATTTCGATTTCGTCTTCAACCAATTTGCTTGCGTCCCATGTTGGCCAAGCCACGTAAGAGATTGACTCACCTGTTGCTGCAACAGTTTGCCAAAGTTCTTCTGCCAAGTGAGGCGCAAATGGTGCAATCATTTGGATAAATCCTTTGGCGTAGTCAACATAGAGCTTGTCTTCCTTGTTAGCCGCGTTGACAAAGACCATAAGTTGGGCAATGGCTGTGTTGAATTTCAATGATTCGATTTGCTCTGTGACAGCTTTAACGGTTTCGTTGTAGACCTTGTCGAGAGAGTCATTGTTTTCTGAAACAATTTCCTTACTTGTAATCAAACGGTAAACACGGTCAAGGAATTTACGGCTTCCTTCCAGACCTTCTTCTGACCAAGCGATCGAAGCATCAAGTGGTCCCATAAACATTTCATAGACACGAAGGGTATCGGCACCGTATTGTTCCACCACATCGTCTGGGTTGACAACGTTCTTAAGAGATTTAGACATCTTGGCTGGTGCTTGCTCCAACTCTTCTCCTGTTTCCACATGGAAGAAGGAACCGTCACGTTTTTCAACCTTGTCAGTCGCCACAAGAGCCCCACGGTGATCACGGTAGCTTGTTCCCAAGATCATTCCTTGGTTAAAGAGTTTTTGGAATGGCTCTTTTGTTGGAACCACACCGAGGTCATAGAGGAATTTATGCCAGAAACGAGCGTAAAGCAAGTGAAGTACAGCATGCTCTGCACCACCCACGTAGATATCTACTGGCAACCATTGTTTGAGAAGGTCCTCATCAGCCAATTTCTCAGTATTGTGTGGGTCAATATAACGGAGGTAGTACCAGCTTGAACCTGCCCACTGTGGCATAGTATTGGTTTCGCGACGACCTTTGACGCCATCTTCACGAGTCACTTCAAGCCAGTCTGTCAAGTTAGCTAGTGGACTTTCCCCAGTACCTGAAGGGCGGATATCCTTAGTTACAGGCAAGACAAGTGGCAATTCACTTTCTGGAACAGCTGTTGAAGTTCCGTCTTCCCAATGAATGATTGGAATCGGCTCACCCCAATAACGTTGACGGCTAAAGAGCCAGTCACGGAGACGGTAGGTAACCTTCTCTTGTCCACAGCCTTTTTCTTCCAACCAAGCCACAATCTTAGCAATTGCGTCTTCTTTATTCAATCCATCTAGGAAGTCTGAATTAACGTGAAGGCCATCTTCTGTGTAGGCAGCTTCTTCAATATTTCCACCTTCAAGTACTTCTACGATTGGAAGGTCAAATTGTTTGGCAAATTCCCAGTCACGTTGGTCATGGGCTGGCACAGCCATTACCGCACCTGTACCATAGCTAGCAAGAACATAGTCGGCAATCCAGATTGGAGTTTCCTTACCATTGACAGGGTTGATGGCATAAGCACCAGTCCAAACCCCTGTTTTTTCTTTAGCAAGGTCTGTACGAGCCAAGTCAGACTTGAGGCTAGCTTGGTGTTTATAGTCTGCTACTGCCTCTGCTTGCTCTGTGCTTGTGATGGCATCTACTAGTTCATGCTCAGGAGCCAAGACAGTGAAAGTCGCACCGAAAAGGGTGTCCGGACGAGTAGTAAAGACTGTAAATTCCTTATCAGTTCCCTTAACCTTGAAAGTTACATTGGCACCAGTTGACTTCCCAATCCAGTTGCGTTGCATATCCTTGATAGACTCTGGCCAATCTAGTTCATCTAAGTCATTGAGCAAGCGCTCCGCGTAAGCCGTGATTTTGAGCATCCATTGGCGCATTGGTTTGCGGACAACTGGATAGCCTCCACGCTCAGAAGTTCCGTCAGGAAGCACTTCTTCGTTGGCGATGGCAGTTCCCAATTCCTCAACCCAGTTTACTGGCACTTCCGCTTCATAGGCCAAGCCTTTTTCGTAAAGTTTGGTGAAAATCCATTGCGTCCACTTGTAGTAGTTTGGATCTGTTGTATTGACTTCACGATCCCAGTCATAAGAAAATCCAAGCGCATTGATTTGGCGTTTGAAGTTAGCAATGTTTTCCGCTGTAAATTCTGCTGGGTCATTACCAGTATCCATAGCGTATTGCTCTGCAGGCAAACCAAAAGCATCCCAACCCATTGGGTGAAGGACATTGTAGCCTTGCGCACGTTTGAAACGGCTGAGGATATCGGTTGCAGTATAGCCTTCTGGGTGTCCTACGTGCAGACCCGCTCCAGATGGATAAGGGAACATATCAAGAGCATAAAACTTCGGTTTTGATGCATCTGTTCCTGTCTTAAATGTATGATGTTCTGCCCAGTAGCCCTGCCACTTAGGCTCAATTTCTTTATGATTGTAAAAACTCATGGTCTCTCTCCAATTTTGTGATGTTACTATTATACCATTTTTGAGGGAATTTGAAATGTGTTAAAAGAAAAAACTGTATACTGTATTTCATTAATTTTGATGGCTCTGAATTGCTCTGTCACCCACTTTTTTATCTTATTGTTATGCGGGAAATCAAAGAGCAAAATAAGAAGCTTATCTCTTATAACACAAAATACTAACTTTAGACCGAAGATACGACTGGAATGCTAATTAATGTATTTATAATAAATA
Source organism: Streptococcus sp. k-628 (assembly GCF_013277475.1). Lineage (NCBI taxonomy): Bacteria > Bacillati > Bacillota > Bacilli > Lactobacillales > Streptococcaceae > Streptococcus > Streptococcus sp. k-628. Next base: position 70,399 of record NZ_VMMZ01000002.1, on the reverse strand, counting down.
GCCGACAACCTATGTCGCTTTTTGATTTATGAAGAACGTCGGATTCAATACGAGGATCAATAAAAGACTACCATTTGGAAAACAGTAGTCCTTATTGTTTATTTTGAATTTACATAGGCGTCTACAGCGATGATAGCTTGAGCAACATCTGAAGGCGAAATCTTAAACGGCATCTGATGGATTGTCTCACCCTCCATAGTTGCTTGTTTACCAACTTTTATTAAATCATCATATCCAACTTGATCTAAATGCATTTCTTTTAGAGTTGTTGGCATGCCAATTTTTTTGTAAAACTCAATATACTTATCAAGTTCTTCTTTAGGTCTATTTTCCAATAATAGTTGTACCAAAGTTCCATAAGCTACTTTTTCACCATGTGTTAAATGATGAATGTCACCTGTCAATGCAGTAAAACCATTATGAATTGCATGCGCCGCAGCTAATCCTCCACTTTCAAAACCTAGGCCACTCAATAAAGTATTAGCTTCAACAATATTTTCTAATGCTGGTGTCACCACTTTAGCTTCACAAGCTGCCATAGCCTGTAAACCATCTGCAAACAGCGTTTCTTCACATTTCTTCGCAATTGCAACTCCAGCCAACGTTTGTTGTTGTCCTAACATAGTTTTTCCATTTGCCTGCATAACCGCACGCGCCTCAACCCAAGTTGCTAAACCATCTGCAATACCAGACGCTAATAAACGCTTAGGGGATTGTGAAATAACTTTTGTATCAACCAAAACTAAATCTGGATTTTTAGAATAAAATAGATAATGATCAAATGCACCTTCATCTGTATAAATAACAGATAAAGCAGATACAGGTGCGTCGGTCGATGCAATTGTTGGAGCAATAATAACAGGCTTTTCAATCAAATCTGCAATAGCTTTTGCACTATCAATCGTCTTTCCACCACCAAGCCCGATAATACTATCACAATTTTCTTTCTCAGCTAAGGCAACAACTCGATTGATTTCATTGTCAGAAGCTTCACCATTAAACTGGGCTAGAACAATACGGAAACCATACCTATGTAGGTAATCTTCAAATCGTTTTCCAACAATATCATAAACCAGCTGATCGCATAATAGAATAGGACGATTTCCCAAATCCAATATTGATTTGGCATTTTCAAACAAGGCATTTTCCCCTTGAATATATCTAGAAGGGCTAGCAAAAATTCTCATATGTATTCCCTCTCTATCTAAACGGAACGACTATTTTGAATAACAAACCAATCGTCAGAAAAATCATCAACCGCCTTTTGGATAGATGGCATGGCGAAAGCTGATTCAAAAACATCTGCTCCTGCTGTAACAGCATGCGCACCTGCAGCTAAAGCATTATTTACTTGTGCTACATTTTTAAAGGATGCAGCTAAAATCTTACTAGGAGAGTTCTGTCTATCAATAGCAAGAGCTAATTGACGAATGACAGAATTTGAATCAATGTTCAGATTTTCCATTCTATTATAATATGGAGCTAGGTAATCGGCTCCTGCTTCGATAGCTAATAATCCCTGAATAACTGTATAAATAGCTGTTGCAGTGATATGGTAGCCCTCTTTTTTTAGCACCTTTATTGCACGTAATCCAGCAGGAGTAACAGGTACTTTGATAAATATATCATCTCCTGCTTGTCTACGAATTTCATGAGCATCCTTTAAGATGCCTTCAAAATCTTGAGAAATCACCTGAACATGAATAGAGGGTGCAGAGCCAATCAATTCTCTTACATCTTTGATTCGTTCAAAAAAATTAATAGAGCCCTCTCTTTTTGCAATAGTGGGATTTGAAGTTACCCCAGCTAGCGGTAAAATTTCAGACCATTTTTTAATCTCATCTAAATTTAATGTGTCAAGCATAAATTCCATAAAAAGAACCTCTTTATTTTACAATGTATGCTCAGTACGTCCTATAATATCATCTTGGGTTGCCTTAGAAAGAACATTGAAGAATGCAGAGTATCCTGCAACACGAACAATTAAGTCTCTGTGTTTTTCAGGATGTTTCTGAGCGTCAATCAACGTCTCTCTGGAAACAACATTGTATTGAATATGGTACCCATGTAAACGATTAAAGAATGTTCGTAACAAAGCAATTAGTTTTAATTTATCTTCTTCTTTGGCTAACGTTTGAGGATTTACTTTCTGATTTAAGAGAACCCCACCTACGATTTCATCTGTTGGTAATTTTGAAACAGATTTTAAAACAGATGTAGGGCCGTGTTGATCCATATTATGTGATGGTGAACAACCCTCTGCTAACGGTGTACCCGCGTTGCGTCCATCTGGCGTTGCTAATGTTCCACGTCCCTGTCCTACGTTGGCTGAGATAGAAGATGTTCCTGAATAACGAATTCCTCCAATAGGACCTCTTCCATAACGTGTATTAGGATATTTAGCAATTTCATCAACATAAATGTCATAAGCAGCAGTAACCAATTTGTCAGCATAATCATCATCATTACCGTACTTAGGTGCATCATGAATCAACATTTCTTGAATGACCTTACCTTCTTCTCCGGCATAATCTGTTTCCAGTGCATGCCAAAGCTGACTTGGGCTTATACGTTCTTCCTCAAATACCAATTTTTTAATTGCAGCTAATGAATCCGACAAATTTGCAATTCCAACTTGCAAACCTGATATATAATCATATACTGCTCCACCTTCTTTAAGGTGTTTTCCACGACCAATACAATTATCAGTCAATGCTGAACATAGAATATCAGGAACTTCTCGTTCCAATGATAAATCAATAGAATTTTCAACAATAACACTCATTCGTGTCAAATATCTTAGTGTTTTATCCCAAGCATTTTCTAATTCAGAAAAGTTCTTCATATCCTTAAAATGACCAAAGCTTGGTGCAAATCGTTTACCCGAAGCCGGATCAATTCCATCATTCATCGTGATAAGTAGAACCTTAGGGAAGTTCATATAACTCATACCTGTGCAACGATAGCCCCATTTCCCTGGAACTGCCGTTTCAACACATCCAATGGCACTGTAATCATAAGCATCATCTTCCAATACTCCTTTTGCAATAAAAGAAGGAATAATAATCTCATCATTATTAAATGCAGGCATACCAAAACCAAGTTTCATCACTTCAATACACTCATTCATGAAACGAGCATCTAAACCTGCATGATAACGTACAGTTAGATTAGGTTGCGGTAGATGGGTTTGTGCAACTGATTTTAATACCAAATAAGATAATGGGTTAACAGCATCCTTCTTATCTCGAGTCTGTCCACCAATTGTAACATTTTGATATAAAGGACTTCCTGCTGAAGAAAATGTATGTGCTTGACTGCGAACCTTATTAATTGTAATTGTCTTAATCCAGAGATTTGTCAGACGTTCAACAATGCTATCTTCTGTTTCTTTACCACTTTCTAAATCAGCCTTCATATATGGATACATATATTGATCAAAACGGCCATATGAAAGAGAGTGGCCATTAGATTCAATTTGTAAAATACATTGAATAAACCAAACTGATTGAATAGCTTCTGCAAAAGTAGTTGCCGGTTCATATGGGACTCGAGAACAAATATCTGCAATCTCAAGTAATTCTTTCTTACGTTTAGGATTTGCATTTTCGGCTAAACTTTTAGCAAGATCAACAAAGCGATTTGCATATACTTTAATAGCATCGATTACGATAAATATAGAGTCGTAAAAATGATATTTATCAATACTTGCTGGATCTGTTAAATCTAGTGCTGCTTTCGCTTTACGAGCCCGCTCTTCAAAACCTCTTAAACCAAATTGCAACAGTTTCTGATAGTTAACTGCTAAGTGAGCATCTCCAGAGTTCATCTTACCTTCCATACCGAAGAATCCTGTTTCCATATAAACAGACACTTCTTCAGGTAACAAGGCACCAGCTCTCGCACGTAAATTATTATTTTCCCAAAACGGAGCAATACTTCTAAGTTGTTCTTTTGTTTCTTCAGTAATATAGAAAACATCTCCATCACGCTTTTCAAAAAGATCCAACTCATTGAGAACAAATTCTAGCGTATATTCTGGAAAAATAGGAGCATCTTTATTGGAAGAAGCCTGATTTCCCGCAATCATAGATTCTTCTTCGATATAGATAGTCATATTTTCCAAAATTTCTTTGAGCATATAGGCGCGTTTTAGGACATTAGGTTGTTCCTTATATCGATCATAAGCGCGTGTTGCTAGAACTGCTCTTTCAGCATCAATATAAGGTTTTTTATTTAAAACATCTTCTCGATATTTGTTCATCCTTTCAGTAAGGCTGCCAAAATATTCTGTCTTGATTGTTGTTCTTGCTACTTCTTTATTTACCATCGTAAGCACCTTTCTTTCGAAAATATTTTTGTTTCTTTCGAAAATATAATACCTAATTTTTTAGAGAATTTCAAGCTTTTAACTAGAAAAACTCTAACTCCCTAATTTTTAGCACAAATGTGTGAGTTTAACAGTAACACACAAATGCCTCTAAGATTGTTTGATTTCATTTTGGTAAGCTAAACGATCTTGTATCTTAAAGAATGGAAAATAAACCACTGTAGACATCGCCAATACTAATAACTGAGTCACAACACCTTGCCATCCACCAACCATAAATCCTGATATAATAGCTGGGGTGCTCCAAGGTAAGGTAACTCCTGAAAATGGCTGCATGAAACCTGTTGCAATAGCTCCATATACTATAACAGCTGCAAGTACAGGAACAAGAATGAAAGGTACAAACATAACTGGATTCATGACAATCGGAAATCCAAATACAACTGGCTCATTTACGTTAAATATTGCTGGAAAAGCTGCTACTTTCCCTAACGCTTGGTACTGTTTAGATTTTGCTGCAAAAAGCATGGCAACTACAAGACCAAACGTAATCCCTGAACCAGATAGAATTAAAAATGAATCTAAAAACTGTTGAGTAACAATATGTGCTCCATTTTCTAATGATAGATTACCAGAGGCTAACATAGCTTTATTAGCATCAAGATTAGATAAAAGCAGAGCTGTCACTACTCCATTTACTACCGATTGCCCATGAACACCAAACCACCACAAAAATGATATAAAGAAGGCAATTCCAATCGCACCATACAACGATCCAGTTAAACCTTGCAACGGAACCTGAATAACAGAATAAATCATTTCAATAAATGTTCCGCCATTAGTCAATGACTTCGCTAAAATATATACAATCATAGAAGATAAGAAAATTACAAATGCTGGAATCATTGCTTCAAACTGTTTGGCAATAGCTTGTGGAACTTGTTCTGGCATCTTAATAACAATTTTTCTCTTTATAAAGAAGGTATAAATACTTCCTACTACCAAACCTATAATGATAGCACCGATAATTCCTTGACCTCCAAACCAAACTTTACTAATAGCGTCCCCAATCGCCTCACCTTGTTTAGGGATATAAGATGATCTTAGCAAAATAAAGAATGCAGATACAGAAAGAACCCCAGCTGGCAATGCCTCTACTCCGCTATTCTTAGCATAAGAATAGGCAATTGAAAAACAAGAAATTAGACCCATAATAGCAAAAGTTCCTGAATAGACTTGCATAAAAGGCTCTGTCCAGTCTGCCCCAAATACACTAGCAATACTTTGATTCAATCCTTCAAAGGGTAATTGCCCCATAATTAAGAACAAACTCCCAACTACTGTTAATGGTAAAATAGCCAACATACCATCTTTTAGAGCTATAATACCACGCATATTCACAAACTTCATCATAGGTGCAATGATTTTTTGAACATCCATCTTTGCCATAATAAATCTCCTTTTCTTACCCACTAATTAAAGATAGGGCTAAATCTAATACTTTTTTCCCATCTAACATACCATAGTCCATCATCGGAATAACAGCTATCGGAACATCACACTTATCACAAATTTCTTTTGATTTATCTAATGTATAAGCAACTTGAGGCCCCAATAGTGCAACATCTAGATTTGGGGCATAATCCGCTAATTTAGACTGAGAAAACGCCTCTATTTCTGCCTCAACTCCACTAGATTGCGCTGCAATTTTCATATTATTTACAAGCATACCAGTAGAAAATCCTGCTGCACAAAACAAACCAATCTTCACCATTATATTTTCCTCCTCTATGTTAATACTCTAGTATTATTTTTTATGAAGTTCTTTTCTCAAACTAATAATTTCTTTGATTAAATTAATCTCCGTCATACTAGTCATGAGATGATCTTGTGAATGAACAAAGAGAGCTGTTATTTCTGTCTTTGTACCAGACGCTTCCTGTGCCAAGAATTTTGTTTGTAGATTATGGGCTTCTAATAAGGCTGCATCAGCTAACTGGATTTCTTCTTCACATCGTTCACATGTACCGTTTTTTATGTAATCTAATGCTTTATAAATATGTTGTTTCGCATCGCCAGCATATAAAATTAAACCCATGATAATTTGATCTGGAACAATAATTTCCATAAATTCCTCCTCATTTCACTATGTAAAAAGCTTTTTTCATTTGAAATTTTAAAATTTTCTTTTGTAACTATAGAATACAACTACATAATAAACTTGTCAATCTAAAAACAACAAATAAACTATTTTTATTTATATGAGCACAAATGTGCAATCTACTAAAAAGAAAAACGATAAACTGAATCAGTCTATCATTTTCACTCACATAAAATATTTCGAAAAGAAAAATCACCATCTTCTTCTAAAACTTTTAAAATTGTATTTTTATCTGTAATCAGATGATTTACTAGATTAGCACGCAAGACAGAAAGAATCGCAGATACTTTCGTATCACCGTAAGCAACAGCTAAACTTTGAGGAATATTTTTTAAATCTTCTAAAGAGATTGCTATCGTTCTTTCCTGTAAGTTCTCATAAACTTCTTTACCTTTTGAATCAAAGAATCGACAACAAATTTCCCCTACAGTTTTAACTTTTGTCAATTCTTTAAAGTCATCCTCTGTAAGCATGTCTAACCATTGATGTTTTCCTTTATTACTAAAATCACCAATTCCAACCACAGCTATATCTAAATCTTTCCAACTATTTTTCAAATCTTCAAAATATCTTGATTGCAAAATACCATCTGCTAACAATTTATTTTCTTGCACAATCGTTGCATTCATAAATGTACACTCTCCATGAAATTTTCTAGACATTTCATAGATCAGTGTATTCACATGGTATTTAGCGTGTATGTGACTAGGACCTCCTGCTAGAGGATAGAAGTGAACATTTCGGACACTTTTACTGTGAATTAAATCTACTAAATTACTTAAACTTTTCCCCCAAGAAAAGCCAATTTTCATATTATCATCAATTAAATTCCTAAGGACACCTGCTGCAACTTGAGAAATTCTTTCAGATAAAATTGTTGGATTATCATCAAATTCATTTGGAATAATTTCTAAACTTTCCAGACCATATTTTTCTTTTACATAATTTTCCAACTTAAACATATTGGTATCAAAATTCTCTATTTCAATTTTAACAATTCCTGCATTCCTTGCTTCTGTTAACATTCTACTAATAGAGGTTCTATAAATTCCTAATTTTGCCGCTATTTGTGACTGATTTAAGTTTTCAATATAATACAGATAAGCAATTTTAGAGAGCAGTTTATTCCTATCTTGATTCATACACTTAACCTCTTACGAAACTACCTTAACCATTATCCCAGCATTTTCTAATGTAGCTATATTTTGTTTAGAAAGTTTTTCGTCTGTTATTACTTCATAGACTTGACTTAAAGCAAATCTTCTTACTGTCCCCCTTTTATCAAATTTACTTGAGTCAGTTAGAACAATGACTTTATCCGACGCTGCTGAAATATATTGAACTACCTCACTGCGCATTAAATCTTTTCCTGTAAAGCCCATCTCTTTATCGTAGCCATCTGTCCCAACAAAAGCTTGACGCACATGAAAAGTCTGTATCATTTCTTTTAATAAAGGTCCTACGGTAACCTGTGAATCTTTCTGAAACTCTCCACCAAGAACAATAACACGACATGAATCATAACCTCTTACAAAATTTGCTATAAAAAATGAATTTGTTACAATAGTGACATTTCTTTTTTGCTTGCAAATTTCCTCAGCAAGTAAGGCACAGGTTGAACCAGATTCTATCATTATTGTTTCATTATCTGATACCAATTTTACTGCTTCTTGAACAATTTTTCTCTTAATTTCATAATTAATTGACAAGCGTACATTTAAGTCATCTCCACTATTTAACACAGCATATCCATGCTCTCTGTGTAACAAACCTTTTGACTCTAATTTATCTAAATCTTTTCTAATCGTTACTTTCGATACATTTAATTTTTCCGATAATGTATTAACATCAATCTTTTCATATTCTGATACTAATTTAATAATTTGTTCCAATCTTTTCATTTTACACCTCCGTTTTATTCTACCAAAATAAAAAGCAAAAAACAACAAATTGAACTTTCGTTCGTAATTGTTTTTCTTTCGTTTTTGTGATAGGATAGACTTATGAAGAGGAGGAACTCTTATGGAAATATCTAAAGGAATTATTTTTAATATTCAACACTTTTCAATTCATGACGGTCCAGGTATTCGTACAACTGTTTTTTTAAAAGGATGTCCTCTGCGCTGTCCATGGTGTTCTAATCCTGAATCTCAAAGAATGAAACCTGAAAAAATGAAAGATGCTCAACGAGAGAAATTCACCTTAGTCGGTGAAGAGAAAACTGTAGAAGAAATTATTACAGAAGTATTGAAAGACAAGGAATTTTACGAAGAATCCGGTGGGGGGTTAACTTTATCTGGAGGTGAAATATTTGCTCAGTTTGAATTTGCTAAAGCCATCTTAAAGTCAGCTAAAGAACATCACATACACACTGCCATTGAAACTACTGCCTTTGTTGATCATGAAAAATTTGTTGATTTAATCCAATATGTGGATTTTATCTACACAGACCTAAAACATTATAATTCTATAAAACATAAAAAAGTGACTGGGGTTTTTAATCAAATGATTATTAAAAACATTCATTATGCCTTTTCTCAACATAAAACTATCGTTTTAAGAATCCCGGTTATTCCTGATTTTAACAATAGTTTAGAGGATGCAGAAGAATTCGCTACTCTATTTAACTCATTAAATATCGACCAAGTTCAACTACTCCCTTTTCATCAATTTGGTGAAAACAAATATCGTTTATTAAATCGGAAATATGAAATGGATGGAGTCAACGCACTTCATCCCGAAGATCTTATTGATTATCAAAAGGTATTTCTGAACCATCATATTAATTGTTATTTCTAGTTTATTTCCTTGAAATGCTCTAGCTATTTGCAGATAACAAGCATCTATAATACATACTTAACTTCTCAAAAGGTTTAGCTAAAAAATTTTAGCCAAACCTTTTCTATTTTACCTTGCTCTAAAATTTTTAAACTGCTATACTTATAACAGAAAACCCTTCCAAGGAGGTAGCAGATGTCTCATTCCTTTAAAAAATCTCTCCAAAAAGAAATTCTCCATAGAAGCTCTATCGCAGCCTTTATGACCTCCCTTTTACTGCTCATTTTACTTTTTGGTTTTTCCTATTTTTTACAAAAGCAGCAACTCTCCAAAGATACAAGACAGATTGTAAAACAGGTTCAAGAAATGAAAGAAGCAAATAATGAGCTCCTGACTACTATGAACCATAAAATGATTCCTGAATTTTTGGACGGCAAACACACAGAGCGAGAAGTCTTTAGCTTATTTTACGAGACAAAAGCTAGATTGAAGCTTAGTTCTGACCTCATTATCCTAAGTGATACAGGTGAATTACTATTTAGTACCAATCGAAATCATCAAGAAAGTATTTTATCTCCCTACTATCTAAAATTGCTCATTCAAAATCCTTCTCAAGATAAAGTGACAGAAAAAATTGCACTCTCTTCAGATAAGCAACATTACACACTCTTTATAAAGCCACTACTTCAAAACCAACGAGTTAAGGCCTATACTATTGCTTTCGTAAATGAGAATGATTTCATTTCAAGTTTCCCAATGATCAATTCCAAATACATCATTACCGATAGCTTTGGAAATATGTTTTCCAACAATACAAATCAGTTTACTCGTTCCACTCTTGAAAAATTGGATGAAAAACTCCTACACTCTCGCACCCACTGGTATGCGAATGAACCGCTTATTGTTCAAAAAGAAAAAGTTGGTGCTATTTTTTCAATCTATACTTTTCAATCCTTTTTTCCTATTCCTAGCTTACTCGGCCTAGCCTCCATTCTCACCTTATGTATATTCTTCCTCTACTTCTGGCAAGCAAGACGAATTGCTCATAAGATTGCTACACACAATGCTGTTCCTATTGAAAGTTTGGTTTACCAACTTCAAGAAATTCCTAAACAAGCAGAAAAAAGGCTTTCTCTACAAACAGGTGATGAGTTTGAGTTTATGGCAGAAAAAATCAACAATATGTTGTACGAATTAGATCAACTTCATCAAAAAATGTTGACCATAGAAAAAGAAAAGTGGATTTTTGAAAGAAAAATGCTGGAAGCTCAGTTCAATCCTCATTTTCTCTACAATACACTTGAGACGATTAAAATCACTTCTTTAATGGATGCTGCTCTCACACAAGACCTGATTCAAAACCTCACGCGCATTCTTCGCTACAGTATCACGGATTTAGAAAAAGAAACAACCATTTGTCAGGATTTAAAGATTATAGAGGATTACCTTATGATTCATAAGATTCGTTTCGAGCACTTTTCCTATGATATTGTCTGCCCAGAAACTGTCGATAATCAACCTATTCCTAAACTTTTCTTGCTTCCTCTAGTAGAAAATGCTATAAAATATGGGATGCAATACCGTATTGATCTTCATATTGATATCCAAATTACCTTGGAAGCAGATTCTCTGACTTTTTTAGTCAAGGATAATGCCGGAGGGCTCACCAAACAAGAGCGACTCGCTATTTTAGACTCTTTAGAGAGCCCTCATACCCAGCATGGCATCGTGAACAGCTACAAACGATTGAGCAATTTCTTTTCTGATGTCCAGCTAGATTTAGGAGTCAATCGCCAAGGAGAAACTTGGGTCAAATTTGTAACGAAAGGACTAACTCATGTTTAAGCTCATTATCGTAGAAGACGAACACCTCATCCGAAAATGGCTAGAGATTGCCGTAGACTACTCTGCATTGGGTATCCAAGTCGTAGGAACTGCCAGTCACGGTCAAGAGGGAATGAAACTCATCCAAGAAAAAGAACCTCATATTGTCTTAACAGACATCACAATGCCAATTATGGATGCTTTTATGATGTTCGAAGCCACTCGTACCCTCTCCTATGAAAAAGTTATCTTATCAGGTTATAACGATTTTCAAAATGCCAAAAAAGCCATGCAATATGGAGCAGTTGATTTCTTATCCAAGCCAATTGATACCAAGGAATTGACAGAATGTCTTCAAAACATTGTTTTGCGATTACAAGGTAGCACCTATCAAGAAACTCCTTTTTTAGAAGAATATCAAACTTTACTCACCTCTATCCAACAGGTTGATACACAAAACCAAATCATTCAACAAATTATTTCCTTTGTCCACAAGCATTATGCAGAGCATTTTACGATTGCGACTATTGCTGAAGCTTTAAGCTATAGCGAAAGCTATCTATATAAGGTTATCAAAGAAGACTTCCCCATGACTCTAAATGAATATATCTTACAATATCGTCTGAAACAAGCTATAGATAAGATGGCTGAATCTCCCAACTCCCCTCTAAGCGACATCTCTGATCAAGTTGGATTTTCAGACTATAAATATTTTGCTAAAGTATTTAAAAAGTATCTCCATATTTCCCCAAAGGAATTGAAATCACTCGGAAGAATAGTAAAATAAGCTATTCTTCTTTTTGTAGAGAATTTTACTCTAATAGAATAGAATTGTCGGTTTTAAAAACGCTTACACTGTTTTAAAATAAACTTAAATAACACAACGGAGGTATCCATCATGAAAAAGAAATGGATGTATTATGCTGCTTGCGGACTAGCTCTTTTTGGTCTTGCTGCTTGTTCTTCTAATGAATCTGCCGATGGCGGTTCATCTGATAAAGGAGACGGCGGTTCGCTAGTCGTTTATTCACCAAACTCAGAGGGCTTAATCGGAGCAACTATTCCTGCCTTTGAAGAAAAATATGGTATCAAAGTAGAACTGATTCAAGCTGGTACTGGAGAGCTTTTCAAAAAACTAGAGTCAGAAAAAGAAGCTCCTGTAGCTGATGTCATCTTTGGTGGTTCTTATACACAATATGCTACCCACGGAGAACTCTTTGAAAACTATACTTCAAAAGAAAATGATAATGTTATCAAAGAATATCAAAACACAACTGGCTACTCTACACCTTATACACTAGATGGTAGTGTTTTAATCGTCAATCCTGATTTAACGAAAGGCATGAACATCGAAGGATATAGCGACCTTCTCAAACCTGAACTAAAAGGAAAAATCGCAACTGCTGACCCAGCAAACTCTTCTAGCGCCTTTGCTCAATTAACAAATATGCTACAAGCTCAAGGTGGTTACACAGACGATAAAGCCTGGTCTTATGTAAAAGATCTCTTCACACTTATTGATGGTAAAATCGGATCAAGCTCATCTGGTGTCTATAAAGCAGTTGCTGACGGAGAAATGGCTGTTGGTCTCTCTTATGAAGATCCAGCGGTTAAACTCTTAAATGATGGAGCTAACATTAAGGTAGTCTATCCAAAAGAAGGAACCGTCTTCCTACCTGCTAGTGCTGCTATCGTTAAAAAAGCGAAAAATATGGAAAATGCCAAGAAATTTATCGATTTTATTATCTCTCAAGAAGTACAAGATACACTTGGTACAACCACTACTAACCGTCCTGTTCGTAAAAATGCTAAAACAAGCGAAAACATGAAACCAATTGACAAAATCAAAACACTCACTGAAGATTATGATTATGTCATCAAGAATAAATCAGATATTGTTAAGAAATACAACGAAGTCTTTACAGATATCCAATCTAAACAGTAAAAGAGGTTCACTATGAGTGAGATCAAAATTATTAACGCCAAAAAAATCTACCACGATGTCCCTGTTATTGAGAATTTGAACATTACAATTCCAAAAGGAAGTCTCTTTACCCTTCTTGGACCTTCAGGGTGTGGGAAAACGACCCTTCTTCGTATGATTGCAGGTTTCAACAGTATCGAAGGTGGAGAATTTTACTTCGATGATACAAAAATCAATAATATGGAACCCAGCAAACGCAATATCGGCATGGTTTTTCAAAACTACGCTATTTTCCCACATTTGACTGTCCGAGATAACGTTGCTTTTGGTCTCAAGCAAAAGAAGGTTCCAAAAGAAGAATTGATTCAACAGACCAACAAGTATCTTGAACTCATGCAAATTGCTCAATATGCGGATCGAAAACCTGATAAACTCAGTGGTGGACAACAACAACGTGTCGCCTTGGCACGTGCCTTAGCGGTTAATCCAAGTGTTCTCCTCATGGACGAGCCACTTAGTAATCTGGATGCCAAACTTCGCTTGGATATGCGTCAAGCCATTCGAGAAATCCAACACGAAGTGGGAATTACAACTGTTTATGTAACCCACGACCAAGAAGAAGCCATGGCGATTTCAGACCAAATTGCTGTTATGAAAGATGGGGTGATTCAACAAATCGGTCGGCCAAAAGAACTCTATCATAAACCAGCTAATGAGTTTGTAGCAACCTTTATCGGACGCACAAATATTATCCCTGCCACTCTTGAAAAACGGAGCGACGGCGCTTATATCGTCTTTTCAGATGGCTATGCTCTTCGAATGCCAGCTCTTGATCAGGCGGAAGCACAAGCTATTCATGTAAGCATTCGTCCTGAAGAGTTTATCAAAGATGAATCTGGAGATATTGAAGGAACTATTAGCGATAGCGTCTATCTTGGACTAAATACGGAATATTTCATTGAGACAGGCTTTGCCTCAAAAATTCAAGTTAGTGAAGAATCAACTTTTGAAGAAGATCTACAAAAAGGCGATCGTATTCGTCTACGAATCAATACTCAAAAATTAAACGTCTTTTCTGCAGATGGTTCACAAAACCTGATAAAAGGAGTCAACCATGGAACGTAAAAAACTAAATATTTGGACAGCCTCCTCTTTCTTCATCTTTCTTACCTATCTTGTCTTTCTGGTTTATCCTATCGTTACCGTGCTCAAGCAAGCACTCATACATGAGGGACAATTTTCACTAGCTAATTTTGTCACTTTCTTTAGTAAAGCCTACTACTCTGAGACACTTGTCAACAGTTTCAAGGTTTCCATTACCGCTACTGTCACTTCCTTAGTCGTAGGAACCTTATTAGCTTATCTCTTTTCCATGTATGATTTCAAGGGAAAGAAATTTCTACAAATATTGATTATCATTGCTTCCATGTCAGCTCCTTTCGTGGGAGCCTACTCCTGGATTCTCTTGCTGGGACGAAATGGGGTCATTACTAAATTCCTGACAAATACCCTTCATCTTCCAGCTATTGATATTTATGGATTCAAAGGAATTGTACTTGTCTTTACACTGCAACTATTCCCACTGGTATTTCTATACGTTGCTGGAACAATGAAGAGTATTGACAATTCTCTACTTGAAGCAGCTGAAAGTATGGGGTCCTTCGGATTTAAGCGTATCGTAACGGTTGTTTTACCTCTCCTAGTTCCAACCTTACTAGCTGCTGCCTTGCTTGTATTTATGAGAGCATTCTCAGACTTTGGAACACCTATGTTAATTGGTGAAGGATATCGGACTTTCCCAGTCTTGATTTATACCCAATTTATTAGCGAGGTTGGAGGAAATTCTGCTTTTGCATCTGCTTTAGCCATTATGGCGATTATCATTGCCTTGGCAATTTTCCTTATCCAAAAACACATTGCAAATCGCTACAGTTTCAGCATGAATTCGCTCCATCCAATTGAGCCTAAAAAAACTACAAAAGGAAAAATGGCTGCCATTTATGCAACAGTCTACGGAATTATCTTTATCTCTGTTTTACCTCAAATCTACTTAATTTATACCTCTTTCCTAAAAACATCAGGTATGGTATTTGTTAAAGGCTATTCTCTAAACAGTTACAAGGTAGCTTTCAATCGTATGGGCTCTGCTATTTTCAATACCATTCGTATCCCTTTGATTGCCTTAGTCCTAGTTGTCCTATTCGCAACATTTATCTCCTACCTAGCCGTTAGAAAACGGAATTTGTTTACAAACTTAATTGACAGCCTCAGTATGGTTCCTTATATTGTACCAGGAACCGTTCTAGGGATTGCCTTCATTTCTTCCTTCAATACTGGTCTATTTGGAAGTGGATTTCTTATGATTACAGGGACAGCTTTCATCTTGATCATGTCCCTATCTGTCAGAAGATTACCTTATACAATTCGCTCATCTGTTGCTAGTTTGCAACAAATAGCCCCAAGTATTGAAGAAGCCGCGGAAAGCTTAGGAAGTAGCCGTCTCAATACCTTTGCCAAGATTACAACTCCAATGATGCTATCTGGTATTATTTCTGGAGCCATCCTATCTTGGGTCACAATGATTTCAGAACTCTCTACTTCTATCCTCCTCTACAATGTCAAAACAAGAACAATGACTGTAGCTATTTATACAGAGGTTCTCAGAGGGAATTACGGTGTAGCCGCAGCCTTGTCAACTATCTTGACTGTTCTAACAGTAGGCTCCTTGCTCTTGTTTATGAAAATCTCTAAAAGCAATAGCATCACACTTTAGTTTCCCCCATCAAAAACAGCCGAAAGGATTACCCTCGGCTGTTTTTTCTTATCTTGATATTCTTATCAAATTCCTAGCTCATGGCAAGCAAGTCTAGACTGAGTATACTAAATGAAAATCAAAGAGTAAACTAGGAAACTAGCCTCAGGTTACTCAAAGCACTGCTTTGAGGTTGTGGATAGAACTGACGAAGTCAGTAACCATATCTACGACAAGACTACGTTGACGCGGTTTGAAGAGATTTTCGAAGAGTATTAAATAGAGGCTTCCTCCATCTTCTCCCGTCCTAGTTCTCGGTAACTACGATCGCCGACAACTTCTACGCTAAACTGGCCGTCCTCATATTCAAGAATCGTCACGCTACCATTATCGAGACCATGTGGATGCATACCATTGATCAGATAAACAATGGTTCCAATGGTCATTCCGTGGCTGACGACAAGGGCATTGCCCCCACCTTGCTCTTCCATTTCTTTGGCAATCGCTTCAAAGCCTTCTTTGATGCGGCCACTGAGTTTTTCCCAACCTTCAGCCCAACCAGCTGTATCAACCTCTACCAAGCCCTCAGCCAGTTCAGCATAAGACAATTGGTGAACGTGATCCACATTAAAGATACGAGGAATAATGCCCATGAAAAGATCGCCATCGTAAGCTCCGTCAAAGCTACCAAAACACCATTCTCTGATACGCTTGTCCATGCGATAAGGGATTTTTCCCTGCAAGCCAAGTTCATCAAGGATAATTCCCATTGTCTGAATAGTGCGACCAGAATCACTCGAATAAGCACGCTCAAACTGCAGACCAGATTCTCGCAAACCGATTCCTAACTCTTGAATCCCTCGCTCACCTTCAGCTGTTAAGGGAGTATCACTCCAACCTTGCGCACGACCAATCGTGTTAAACATAGTCTTGCCATGACGTACCAAATACAATCGTACTTTTACCATTTTCCGTCCTCCGTTTGCTTCTATTATATCATGGATGATAAAACAAAAGCCACCCAGACAGGCGACTTTTGCAGGAGATTATTATGAAAAAGTTTAGGAGTTCTATTAAATAAAGATATTAGATGAAAATCAAATTCAAACTAAATCAGTGTTATCTGTTTCAAATAATATTAGGAGGTCTTTATTTAATGATTATAGTATACACATCCAACCTTAAATAGAACTTAAAAATTAAACCCATTCACCTTTTTCATTTACTTTATAACCGTTAATGGTCATATTTTTTGCTAATTTTCCATCAGCTAGCAAATAATACCACTTATCTCCATCCTTAATCCATTGGTTACGAGCGTACTTACCATCTTGGTTCAGATAATACCAACTATCATACTGAGAATCAAATACCCACTCGCTCTTAGCCATGTAACCGCCACGTTTTAGGTAGTATTCGCCCTGCCAAGCTTTCTCCACATAACTACCAGTTGAATCTACATAAAACCAGCTCTTATAATCTTCATCATAAATCCATTCACTTGCAGCCATTGAAGCATCTGCTTTTAGATAATAACGGCCTACCCAGCGGTTTCTGACAAGATTGCCCGAAAGGTCATTGTAGTACCATTTGCCAGACTCTTTAAACCACTTACTTGCTTGATAATCCTTCTTAGTCTCTCCATTAGCAGTAACGGTAGCTTGAGATGAAGATGAAACTGTGGCTGATGTAACCGTAGAAACTGCTTGAATAGCCTCTTCTTTTGTCACCTTAGGCTTAGCTTTACCTTGGTAAACATCTTCGATACGCTTAGTAAAGACAGATAACTCTTCAGGGGATAGCATATGTCTTATTTCAGGTTCTTCCTTATATATTAGACCTGCTTCTTTTTTAATTTTGTATTCCGCTTCTTTAACTATCTGAGCTATTTCTTTGAATAATTTAAGCTTGTCCGCACCTAAAAGACCAGCATCACTTCTGATATCTTCTCTTTGAATAAAAGCTACATCATTCAACTTTTCAATGTTTTTTTGCGTAGGAATTAAACTAGGACTCGATTTATCAACATTTTTATAAAAAGTTGATAAATTTTGAACATAATCTTTTAATGTTAAATTAGTATTATTTTCTGGATCGTAATCACCAAAATAATTACGGTCCCGAGGTATCGACCAGCCTGTTAATGGTCCGTAAAACATTTTTAAATCGCTAATTATTTTTTCCTTTTCTTCAGATGAGTATAAGTTACTATCTTTTTCTACTTGCTGAAGTAGTAAGTCATATTTTTTTATTCTAGCTATATAAAAAACATATCCTAAAAAGTTAGGCACATCACTTTTTATTCTATTGACAATTTCTTCGAATTCAAACGAATAATAGTAACCATTTTTTGAAAATCTATTTATATTTTCCTCTGTGACCTCAGCTAATCTTTTAACTACGACAGTCTTGAGTTTTAAGACATCATCATCTTTAAATTGTACAGTATTCCAATCAATGCCATCAATTTCTTCCAATAATTTTTTCTTCACTTGTTCAGAATAATTTCTAGCTACATTCTCTAAATCTGCTTGTGTTTTATATAGACTTTCATTTCTTTAATTCGTATCATTTTCCTGCGCAGAAACTACTTGACTGGCAAAAGTTGGAACTAGTAAAGTCGACAGTCCTAAAGCTACTAAAGCATGTTTCATTTCTTTTTTCATCATTTTCTCCTAATCTCTTAATTTTTAAAACTATGGATTGGTGCTGGGATTTGTCCACCGCGAGAGATGAAATCAACAGACGAAGCACCATTGACTTTCATTACTGGAGCTGTACCAAGAAGGCCACCAAACTCAATCATATCGCCTTCTTTTCCTTTTGGAATGATACGAACAGCTGTTGTTTTCATGTTAATGACACCAATTGCAGCTTCATCTGCAATCATAGCCGCAATGGTTTCAGCAGGTGTATCCTCCGGAATGGCAATCATATCCAAACCAACGGAACAGATAGCCGTCATGGCTTCTAGTTTTTCCAAATTAAGAGAGCCATTTTGCACTGCAGCAATCATACCCTCATCCTCAGAAACAGGGATAAAGGCACCAGACAAACCACCGACTTGGTTGCAAGCCATCACTCCGCCCTTCTTAACTTGGTCGTTCAAGAGTGCCAAGGCAGCCGTCGTCCCGTGTGTCCCAACTGTTTCTAGCCCCATTTCTTCAAGGACACGTGCAACAGAATCTCCAACCGCAGGAGTTGGCGCCAAACTCAAGTCCACAATACCAAACTCCACACCCAGTCTCTCACTGGCCATTTGACCAACCAATTGACCGATACGAGTGATTTTAAAGGCAGTTTTCTTAACTGTTTCGGCTACTACATCAAAGCTCTGTCCACGAACTTTTTCCAAGGCACGCTTGACCACACCAGGACCAGAAACTCCGACATTGATGATAACATCTGCTTCCCCAACACCATGGAAGGCACCCGCCATAAATGGATTGTCCTCAACAGCATTAGCGAATACAACCAACTTGGCCGCTCCCATATCTGATAGATTAGCCGTTTCCTTAATAACTCGTCCCATATCTGCCACAGCCGTCATATTAATACCAGATTTGGTTGAGCCGATATTGACTGACGAGCAGACCTTGTCCGTTTCAGCCAAAGCGCGAGGAATAGAATTGATGAGAATCTCATCTCCCTTTTGATAACCCTTTTGTACCAAGGCAGAAAAACCACCAATAAAGTCCACACCAATCTCTTTCGCAGCCTTATCAAGCGCTTTTGCCAGAACCACGTAGTCCGTCGCATCTGTCGCTGCCCCTATCAAAGAAATAGGAGTCACCGATACACGCTTATTAACGATTGGAATTCCCAACTCAGCTGCAATTTCGTCACCAACAGCCACTAAATTAGCCGCCTTGGTCGTAATCTTTTGATAAATTTTCTCCGCAGCACGATTGATATCCGGATCGATACAGTCCAAAAGGGAAATCCCCATGGTAATAGTTCTGATATCGAAGTTTTGCTCCTCAATCATGGAGATGGTTTCAGTAACTTGTCTAATATCCATGATAACCTCCTAGATATTATACATAGCTTCGAAAATCGCTGCACTCTGAATATTGATTTTCACATTCAAAGTTTGCCCAAAGGTTTCAAACTCATTACGAAGATAGGTGAAATCTTGTTTTTCATCACTAGAGACGACAGCCATCATCGTGAAATATTCATCCAAAACAGTTTGAGAGATATCATCAATGTTCAAACCCAATTCTGCAATTTTACCAGAAACACCTGCAACAATTCCAGATTTATCTTTACCAACAACAGTTATAATCGCTTTCATAAGCAAACTCCAATTCTTCTTTTTATAGGAAACCTGAACATTAAACAGGATTCTTTTCAAATAGTATAGCATAATTCTAATTAAAATACTCAAAAACGCCTGCTTACGAAGTTGTTCTTAAGAAAAAAAACAATTTCGTAAACAAGCGTCTACTATCCCAACTTATGATGAGTGTTCCCGCTAGGACCGAAATCCTAGCGGTAGACCAGAGCTAGACTAAGAGCATAAGACTCCATCATCATAACACTCAACAAAATTGATGATTTTATACTAATTCGATAATCGCCATTGGCGCTGCATCACCACGACGTGGTTCAGTTTTAAGGATACGAGTGTATCCACCGTTACGTTCAGCATAACGAGGTGCGATTTCTGAGAACAATTTTTGAAGTGCTGTAGTAGAAGTGTACTTATCAGTTGCTTCATCATAGTTTTCAGATGCGATTTCATTACGTACGAAAGCAGCTGCTTGACGACGTGCATGCAAATCACCACGTTTACCTAGAGTAATCATTTTTTCAACAGTTTTACGGATTTCTTTAGCACGAGCTTCAGTTGTCACGATTGATTCGTTGATCAAAAGGTCAGTTGTCAAATCGCGAAGCATTGCTTTACGTTGTGAGCTAGTGCGTCCTAGTTTACGGTAAGCCATGTATTCCTCCTTTATTTATCTTTTAATCCAAGACCCAAATCAATGAGTTTGAGTTTCACTTCTTCCAAACTCTTGCGTCCAAGATTTCGTACTTTCATCATCTCTGCTTCAGATTTTTCTGTCAAATCATGCACAGTATTGATACCGGCACGTTTCAAACAGTTGTATGAACGCACAGACAAGTCCAGTTCCTCAATCGTACGATCCAAAATACGGTCGTCAGATTCAGTATCAGCTTCTTTCATCACTTCAGTTGACTTAGCAATCTCAGTAAGATTTGTAAACAAATCAAGATGTTCTGTCAAAATACGTGCTGAAAGCCCTAAAGCATCTTCTGGAATAATTGTTCCATTTGTCAAGATTTCAAGGGTTAATTTGTCAAATCCATCATTGCTACCTACACGAGCAGGTTCCACTTGATAGTTGACTTTTGTAACTGGTGTATAAATAGAATCTACAGCAAGTGTTCCAACTGGTGCATTATCTTTTTTATTTTCATCAGCAGGTACATATCCACGACCACTGTTAACAGTCATAGTCGCTTTTAGAGAAGAACCTTCACCGATTGTAAAGAGATAATGATCTGGATTTACAATTTCAATATCGCTATCTGTCAAAATGTCACCAGCTGTTACTTCAGCAGGACCTTCAACATCCAGTTCGATGATTTTTTCGTCTTCAACGTACGATTTCACTGCAATTCCTTTAATGTTCAGAATGATTTGCATCACGTCTTCACGAACACCTGGAACTGTGTCAAACTCATGTAACACACCATCAATATTGATAGATGTCACAGCTGCTCCTGGTAGAGAAGCTAGAAGTACACGACGAAGAGAGTTCCCAAGAGTTGTACCGTAGCCACGTTCAAGTGGTTCGATTACAAACTTGCCATAATCTTTATTTTCATCAATTTTTGTTATATTTGGTTTTTCAAACTCGATCATTTAGTTACTCCCTCTTAAACGAAAAGCAGTGTAATGCGATGATTATACACGGCGACGTTTTGGAGGACGAGCACCATTGTGTGGCACTGGAGTCACATCACGAATTGCTGTTACTTCAAGACCAGCGGCAGCAAGCGCACGAATAGCTGACTCACGACCAGAACCTGGACCTTTTACAGTAACTTCAACTGATTTAAGACCGTGTTCTTGTGCAGATTTAGCAGCAGCTTCAGAAGCCATTTGAGCAGCGAATGGTGTAGATTTACGAGAACCTTTGAAACCAAGAGCACCAGCTGATGACCAAGCAATTGCATTACCATGCACATCAGTAATCATAACAATAGTGTTATTAAATGTAGCGTGAATATGAGCAATACCAGATTCGATATTCTTTTTCACACGACGTTTACGTGTTGGTTTAGCCAAGACTTTTACCTCCTATATTATTTTTTCTTACCAGCAATCGCAACAGCTTTACCTTTACGAGTGCGAGCGTTGTTTTTAGTGTTTTGTCCACGGACAGGAAGTCCACGACGGTGACGGATACCACGGTATGAACCGATTTCCATCAAACGTTTGATGTTCAAGTTTACTTCACGACGAAGGTCACCTTCAACTTTGATTGCATCCACTTCACGACGGATAGCATCTTCTTGATCTGATGTAAGATCACGTACACGAACATCTTCTGAGATTCCAGCAGCAGCCAAAATTTTCTTAGATGTTGCAAGTCCGATACCATAAACATAAGTCAATGAGATTACTACGCGTTTGTCATTTGGAATGTCAACTCCAGCAATACGAGCCATGTTTTCTCCTTTCTATCTTATCCTTGACGTTGTTTGTGTTTTGGATTTGCTGGGCAAATTACCATAACACGACCATTACGACGAATAACTTTACAGTATTCGCAAATTGGTTTGACCGATGGTCTTACTTTCATTTCTTATCCCTCCAAGTTTTTCGATTATTTAAAGCGGTAAGTGATACGTCCACGTGTCAAGTCATATGGACTCATTTCGACAGTAACACGATCTCCCGCTAAAATACGAATATAGTTTTTACGAATTTTACCAGAAACTGTTGCTAAAATCTGATGTCCATTTTCAAGTTCAACCGTAAACATTGCATTCGGCATTGTATCAACTACTTTGCCTTCAACTTCAATCACATCGTCTTTTGCCACGCAAAAGCACCTCCATAAATTTCGATTCGATGCCTCTAGACACAGAGACAACAATTATAAGTCAGACTATCTTAGTATAACATTTGTAGCGGATTTTTGCAAGTGTGAAAAACGCTTTATTTCAAATTTGTCAATACTTTTTCGATATCTGAGAAGACATCATTGATATCTTGATTACCTTCGATGTCATGAACCAAACCTTTGGCACGGTAGTGAGCAATGATTGGTTCTCCTTGAGCAATATTCACATCCAAACGACGTTTGACTGTCTCAGGTTTATCATCTTCACGTTGGTAGTAATCTTCTTCTTTATAGTCAACTGGTGGGTTAAAGACCTTGTGGAAAGTTTCTCCAGTTACGCGGTGGATGATACGGCCACTCAAACGTTCCAAGAGGCTATCTGGATTCACTTCGATGTTGATAACACCTTCTAGTTCGATGCCAAGTTCAGCCAATGTTTTGTCCAAGGCATGAGCTTGTTCGATTGTACGTGGATAACCATCCAACAAGAATCCTGTTTCTTTAATATCATCTTGTGAAAGACGTTCTTTTACGATCCCATTTGTAACTTCGTCAGGAACTAATTCACCCTTGTCAATGTATGACTTAGCAAGAACACCCATTTCAGTTTGATTTGCCATTGCAGCGCGGAACATATCACCTGTTGAGATATGTGCAACATGGAATTGTTCAACGATTTTTGCTGCTTGAGTTCCCTTACCTGCACCAGGTAAGCCCATAATCAAAAGATTCATGATTTGATCTCCTTATTTTATTTTTAAATAGAAGCAAAAAATCTTTTCACCCCTATTTAAAAACAAAATAGAAGAGGGGAGACTAAACTCTCACAAATGTCAGAGTTTAAATCTCCACTCCCTCAGCATTTACTGATTCATACTCAATGAAAATNNAAGCACTGCTTTGAGGTTGCAGATAAAGCTGACGTGGTTTGAAGAGATTTTCGAAGAGTATCAGTAAATACTTTTATTCTGTTCTATCCATGAAACCAACATACTTACGTTTCAATAGGTAACCTTCCAATTGCTTGATTCCTTCAATACCTGTAGAGATAATGATCAAGAGACTTGTTCCCCCAAAGGCAACAACATCAGAAAGACCAAATACATCTTTAGCTGCAATCGGCAAAATGGAAATCACACCAAGGAAGAGGGAACCAACAGTTGCAAGACGACGAAGAAGTTTAGACATATATTCTTCTGTACCTTTACCAGGACGAACTCCATGGATATAGGCACCGCTCTTTTGTAGGTTCTCTGCCGCTTTTTCAGGATTAATCTGCACAAACGTATAGAAGAATGTAAAGAGAATAATCAACAAAGCATACATGGCAATACCAGTTGGAGAAGTGGTTGCCAACATCTCTTGTGCTACCCTTACCCAAGCCCAATCATGACCTGTAGCGCTCAAAAACTGAAGAATCGCCGCAGGCGCTGCAGTAATGGAACTGGCAAAGATAACAGGGATAACTCCAGCAGGGTTTACCTTCAATGGAAGGTAAGAGCTAGATGGAGCACCTTGTGCAACCTTCGTATATTGGATTGGAATTTTGTATTCTGCTTGTTGAACATAAGTTGTAAAGTAAATGATCAACAATACAGTAATAATCAAAATGATTACGAAAATGATAGATGAAGTGATACGGCTACTTGGGACGTTCACAAAGTAGTCCACATAGATGCCCTGAATCATCTCTGGAATTGAGGCAACAATCCCGGCAAAGATAATCATGGAAACACCGTTTCCGTATCCCTTATCTGTAATTTGCTCACCCAACCAAGTGACAATCATACTACCAGCTGTTAAGATGATACCAATCGTCAGAAAAACTTGTGGAGTTAAAGCAGTTTTAATCAATTGAGCTCCAGCCAAGGTATTAAAACCAGCTGTAATCCCGATAGATTGCACAAAAGCGAGAACTAGAGCAATATAACGAGTGGCTTGATTCAATTTTCTTCGGCCTACTTCCCCTTGTTTTCCCCACTCTACAAACTTGGGTAAAATATCCATTTGCAAGAGCTGGACAACAATAGAAGCGGTGATATAAGGACTAACTCCTAGGGCAAAAATCGAAAAGTTTTTTAGGGCATTCCCTGAGACCAAGCTCAACATGTTTAAGAAGGATAATCCACTTAAAGCATTCAAGCTATTGGCATTCACACCAGGAACTGTAATGCTAGTCCCGATACGAAAGACCAAAACGATAAAAATTGTAAATAAAATTTTTGATCGAACCTGCTTGACTTTAAGAGCTTCTCTTAATAATTTAAAAAACATAGGTCACCTCTCTTAGATGACTTCTACTGAACCACCTTTAGCAGTGATAGCTTCTTCAGCTGATTTAGAGAATTTAGCTGCTTTCACAGTCAATTTCTTAGTCAACTCACCGTTACCAAGAATTTTAATACCTGATTTTTCAGCTTTAACAATTCCTGCTTCGATAAGAACAACTGGAGTTACTTCAGCACCATCTTCAAAGACGTTCAATTGGTCAAGGTTCACAATTGCGTATTCTTTAGCGTTGATGTTAGTGAATCCACGTTTTGGAAGACGACGGAACAATGGAGTTTGTCCACCTTCAAAACCAAGGCGAACTCCGCCACCGCTACGAGCTTTTTGACCTTTTTGACCACGACCAGATGTTTTACCGTTACCTGATGAAGTACCACGACCAACGCGGTTACGTACTTTACGAGAACCTTCTGCAGGTTTCAATTCATGAAGTTTCATTTTTATTTTCTCCTCTTTTGTAAAATGCTAGCGCCGATAAGGGAGAAAAGGTTGTCTCCCCCATCAACTCGCCTATACGACGTCATCATAGATGACTATATCTAGTTTTAGGGGATGGTATAGTGCACATCCCCTAAAAATTCATTAGTTTACTTCTTCAACTGTTACCAAGTGAGATACTGCTGTGATCATACCACGGATAGCAGCGTTATCTTCTTTAATAACAGAGCTGTTCAATTTGCCAAGTCCAAGTGCTACAACAGTTTTACGTTGTGATGGAATGCGTCCGATTGGAGACTTAGTCAAAGTAATTTTAATTTGAGCCATTTTATCCCCTTTCTTATGCCAAATCAGAAACTGAAATACCACGAAGGGCAGCAACTTCTTCAGCGCGTTTCAATTGTTTCAAACCTTCAACAGTTGCACGAACAATGTTGATTGGAGTGTTAGAACCAAGTGATTTAGATGTAATATCTGCCACACCTGCCAATTCCACAACGGCACGAACTGCACCACCAGCGGCAACTCCAGAACCTTCTACAGCAGGTTTCAACAATACTTTAGCTCCACCGAATTCTGAAAGAACTTCGTGTGGGATTGTTGTTCCAACCATAGGAACTTCGATCAAGTTTTTCTTAGCATCATCTACTGCTTTACGGATTGCTTCTGGAACTTCTTGAGCTTTACCAGTACCAAATCCTACGCGACCGTTGTGGTCACCAACAACAACAAGAGCTGCGAAACGAAGACGACGTCCACCTTTAACAACTTTTGTAACACGGTTGACAGCAACTACGCGTTCTTCTAATTCAACTGCATTGTCTTTAAATGCCATTTTCTAGTGTCCTCCTATTAGAATTTCAATCCGTTTTCACGAGCTGCATCAGCCAAAGCTTTCACACGTCCGTGATATAGATATCCACCGCGGTCGAACACCACTTCTGAAATACCTTTAGCGTTTGCACGTTCTGCAACGAGTTTACCGACAGCAACGGCTTGTTCAGTTTTAGTTCCTTTTGAAACTTCTTTGTCAAGAGTTGAAGCACTTGCGAGCGTTACACCCGCTACGTCATCAATCACTTGAGCGTAGATGCCTGTATTAGAACGGAATACGTTCAAACGTGGGCGATCAGCAGTTCCAGAGAGTTTTCCGCGAACGCGACGGTGGCGTTTTTGGCGGAGTTTGTTTTTATCTGGTTTTGAAATCACAGTTTTCACCTCTTTAGTTTTAAATCGTGTGCTATGCACAAAGTTGGAAAATAGGTTGGTGGTTGAAAATCAACCACTCAACATTATTTACCTGTTTTACCTTCTTTACGGCGAACGAATTCACCAACGTAACGGATACCTTTACCTTTAGATGGTTCTGGTGAACGAAGGCTACGTACGTAAGCAGCTGTTTGACCAACTACTTCTTTTGAAATTCCGCTAACAACGATTGTTGTTGGGTTTGGAAGTTCAAAAGTAATTCCTTCTGGAGCTTCAACTTCGTCTGGATGAGATTTACCAACAGCCAAAACAAGTTTAGATCCTTGAAGTTGTGCACGGTAACCAACCCCGCGCATTTCAAGTTCTTTCTTGAATCCTTCTGATACACCAACAACCATGTTGTTCAAAAGGGCACGAGTAGTTCCGTGGATAGTTTTCATTTCTTTTGAATCGTTTGGACGGTGAAGAGTTACTTCAGTACCTTCCACACGGATTTCAATATCTTTTGAGAACTCACGAGTAAGTTCTCCTTTAGGTCCTTTTACAGTTACAAGGTTGTCATTGTTAGTGATTTCAACACCAGCAGGCAACACGATAACTTTATTACCAATACGTGACATGTTTATTTTCTCCTGTTAAATTGTCAGGCCAGAACGGCCAGTTTTCACGGGGGCTAAATCGATTTCTCGATTTAAAGGAACATTTAGGTTTCAATTTCAAAGTGAATCTAGGCATCGTCTCGCAGGCATAACTTTGGGTTAGGTAAGAGACGATAACGAAGAGTCACAAAGAAATTGGGAGCTAAATATTACCAAACGTAAGCGATAACCTCACCACCAACATTCTTTTGGCGTGCTTCTTTATCAGTAAGCAAACCTTCAGAAGTTGAAAGGATAGCAATTCCAAGTCCGTTAAGAACTTTTGGAAGGTCTTCACGTTTTTTGTAGACACGAAGTCCTGGTTTAGAAACACGTTTCAAGTTAGTGATAACTTTTTCACCGTTTGGTCCGTATTTAAGGAATACACGGATGATGCCTTGTTTGTCATCTTCGATGATTTCAACGTTTTTTACAAAACCTTCGCGTTTAAGGATTTCAGCAATCCCTTTTTTGATGTTTGATGCAGGTACTTCAAGTACTTCGTGTTTCGCTTGGTTAGCGTTACGAATACGAGTTAGGAAGTCTGCGATTGGGTCAGTCATAACCATTTTGTTTTTCTCCTCTTACTAGTAGTTTGCAAGTTGCACTTGCTAGTTAATGATTGAGCTAAGCTCAGAATATGTTTCTAGGTTTCAATTCCTAAGTGAGTCTAGGCATCTGCTTGCAGGCATAACTTGAGTTAGGCAAAAGCAGATAACGACGAATCACGACGGGATTGAAAGTTAGAATTACCAAGATGCTTTTGTTACACCAGGAATTTGTCCTTTGTAAGCTAATTCACGGAAGCAAACACGGCAAAGTTTAAATTTGCGGTAAACTGAATGTGGACGACCACATTTTTCACAACGAGTATAAGCTTGAGTAGAGAACTTCGCTGGACGTTTGTTCTTAGCAATCATTGATTTTTTAGCCATTAGATTTACCTCCTATATTATTTTGCAAAAGGCATTCCAAGGCCTGTAAGCAATGCACGTGACTCTTCGTCAGTGTTAGCAGTTGTTACGATAACGATGTCAAGACCACGAGTTTTGTCAACGTCATCAAAGTTGATTTCTGGGAAGATCAATTGTTCTTTCACACCAAGTGTGTAGTTTCCGCGTCCATCAAATGATTTTGTTGGAACACCGTGGAAGTCACGTACACGTGGAAGTGAAACTGAAACCAATTTATCCAAGAATTCGTACATACGTTCACCACGAAGGGTAACTTTTGCACCGATCGCAACACCTTCACGAAGACGGAAGCCGGCGATTGATTTTTTAGCTTTAGTGATAAGTGGTTTTTGACCTGAGATAAGTGCCAATTCTTCAGCAGCTTTTTCAAGGCTTTTAGCGTTTGATACAGCTTCACCAACACCCATGTTCAAAACGATCTTATCTACTTTAGGCACAGCCATCACTGATGAGTAGTTGAATTGTTCTGTCAAAGCAGGAACTACTTCATTAAGATATTTTTCTTTTAAACGATTTGCCATTATACTTCTCCTTTCCTTCGTGATTAATCAAGCACTTCGCCTGATTTTTTGTTGTAGCGAACTTTTTTACCGTCTACAAATTTGTAACCAACACGACC
This sequence comes from Streptococcus sp. k-628, assembly GCF_013277475.1. NCBI lineage: Bacteria > Bacillati > Bacillota > Bacilli > Lactobacillales > Streptococcaceae > Streptococcus > Streptococcus sp. k-628. The sequence continues at coordinate 41,360 of NZ_VMMZ01000002.1, read as the reverse complement.
AGCTACACCATTTTTGTCTAAAACTTGAACGTTTGATACGTGGATAGCTGCTTCTTTCTCGATGATACCACCTTGAGGAAGCTCGTTAGTTGGACGTTGGTGTTTCTTAACGATGTTAACACCTTCAACGATAACTTTGTTTACTTTTGGAAGGGCAGTAAGGACAACAGCTTCTGTTCCCTTATCTTTACCAGCGATTACGCGAACTTTGTCGCCTTTTTTTACAAACATTAGGTTTCTCCTTGATTTTTCTTACGCCCATAAGGGCACCCTAGCTTGAAGCTAGGGGACTAGTTTGTTTCTAAAAATTAAAGTACTTCTGGAGCAAGTGACACAATCTTCATGAAGCCACCTTCACGCAATTCACGTGCAACTGGGCCAAAGATACGTGTTCCGCGAGGAGTTTTATCTTCACGGATGATAACTGCTGCGTTTTCGTCAAATTTGATGTATGAACCATCAGCACGACGAGCACCTGATTTAGTACGAACGATAACTGCTTTAACAACGTCACCTTTTTTAACCGCACCACCAGGAGTAGCTTGTTTTACAGATGCCACGATAACATCACCGATGTTTGCAAATTTACGTCCTGAACCACCAAGAACTTTGATAGTCAAGATTTCGCGAGCACCGCTGTTGTCTGCGACTTTCAAACGAGTTTCTGTTTGAATCATTTCAGTTTTCTCCTTTCAGGTTTGATTAGATGATGACCGCTTCTTCAACAACTTCTACAAGACGGAAACGTTTTGTAGCTGAAAGCGGGCGAGTTTCCATGATACGTACGATATCGCCTTCTTTGGCAACATTGTTTTCATCATGAGCTTTGTATTTTTTAGAGTAGTTAATACGTTTACCATAGACTGGGTGGTTACGTTTTGTTTCAACTACAACTGTGATTGTCTTGTCCATTTTGTCAGATACAACACGTCCAACAAGAACTTTACGATTATTGCGTTCCATTGAAATTTCTCCTTCCCTAGTCTATTATTTCGCTTCAGATTGAACTGTTTTGATACGAGCGATTTGTTTTTTAACTTCTTTCAAGCGAGCTGTTTGTTCCAATTGACCAGTAGCAGCTTGGAAACGAAGTTCAAACAATTCTTTTTTCAATTCGTTTTCGCGCTTCGCGAGTTCTTCTTGAGAAAGACCACGAAGTTCTTTAACAAATTCTTTTACTTCATTAAGTTTCATGCCTTCTCCTTATTCTGCTTCACGTTTTACGAATTTACATTTAACTGGCAATTTGTGGCTAGCAAGACGAAGCGCTTCGCGAGCGATCTCTTCAGATACACCAGCGATTTCGAACATCACTTTACCACGTTTAACTGGTGCTACCCAACCTTCAGGTGCCCCTTTACCAGATCCCATACGCACACCGATAGCTTTAGCAGTGTATGATTTGTGTGGGAAGATTTTAATCCAAACTTTACCACCACGTTTCATGTAACGAGTCATGGCGATACGAGCAGCTTCGATTTGGCGGTTAGTGATCCAGTGGCTAGTTGTAGCTTGAAGACCATATTCACCGAATGCTACTTCTTTTCCACCTTTTGCTTCACCGCGCATTTTTCCACGGAATTCACGACGGTGTTTAACACGTTTAGGTACTAACATTGGTTATTTACCTCCTTTAGTGTTTTTGCGAGCTGGAAGAACTTCACCACGGTAGATCCATACTTTAACACCAAGTTTACCGTATGTAGTATCTGCTTCTTCCCAAGCGTAATCGATATCTGCACGAAGTGTGTGAAGTGGAACAGTTCCTTCAGAGTATCCTTCAGCACGGGCGATATCCGCACCGTTCAAACGACCTGATACTTGAGTTTTGATTCCTTTAGCTCCAGCACGCATTGCACGTTGGATTGCTTGTTTTTGTGCACGACGGAAAGCAACACGTTGCTCCAATTGACGAGCAATACCTTCACCTACAAGGTGAGCATCCAAATCAGGTTGTTTGATTTCGATGATGTTGATGTGTACTTGTTTTCCAGTCAATTTGTTAAGTTTTGCACGGAGTGCATCAACGTTAGCACCACCTTTACCGATAACCATACCTGGTTTAGCAGTGTGAAGTGAAACGTTAACTTTGTTTACTGCGCGTTCGATTTCGATAGTTGAAACTGCTGCGTCAGCAAGTTCTTTTTGAACGAATTTACGGATTGCAAGATCTTCATGAAGGTAATCCGCGTATTCTTTTTCAGCATACCATTTGGCATCCCAATCACGGATGATGCCGACACGCATACCAATTGGATGTACTTTTTGACCCACGATTTTACCTCCTTATTTTTCTGCAACAGCTACAGTGATGTGAGCTGTACGTTTGTTGATTGGTGAAGCTGAACCTTTCGCACGTGGACGGAAACGTTTCATAGTTGGTCCTTCGTTTGCGAATGCTTCAGATACTACCAAGTTAGCTTTATCCAAACCAAAGTTGTTTTCAGCGTTAGCTACAGCTGAGTTCAAAACTTTCAAGATGATTTCAGCAGCTTTGTTTGGAGTGAATGTCAAAATTGCGATTGCATCGGCTACGCTTTTACCACGGATGTTATCAAGAACAAGACGTGATTTACGAGGTGAAACACGTACTGTACGAGCCATTGCTTTAGCTGAAGTAATTTCTGCCATTTATGTTCTCCTTATTTTCTACGTGTTTTCTTGTCGTCTGCAGCGTGACCTTTGTAAGTACGAGTTGGTGCAAATTCACCAAGTTTGTGACCTACCATGTCTTCTTGGATGTAAACAGGTACGTGTTTACGTCCGTCATAAACTGCAATAGTGTAACCAATGAAACTTGGGAAGATCGTTGAACGACGTGACCAAGTTTTAATAACTTTTTTCTTTTCGTCGTTAGCTTGAGCTTCAACTTTTTTCATCAAATGCTCATCGACGAAAGGTCCTTTTTTAAGACTGCGTCCCATTTTTATATTTTCTCCTTTAAATGTTGTACCACAGCGGCTTGCGCTCCTATGGAGCGCTACCGAGCTGGCGGATTTACTAGTCGCTTAAGCGACTAGTTTAATATTATTTCTCGTTGCGACGACGAACGATAAGTTTGTCAGATTTCGCTTTCTTGTTACGAGTTTTAAGACCAAGAGCAGGTTTGCCCCATGGAGTAGATGGTGCTTTACGACCAACTGGTGCTTTACCTTCACCACCACCATGTGGGTGATCGTTAGGGTTCATTACAGAACCACGAACTGTTGGGCGGATACCTTTCCAACGGCTACGTCCTGCTTTACCAAGGTTTACAAGTCCATGTTGTTCGTTTCCGACAACACCAACTGTAGCACGGCAAGTTCCAAGAATCATACGAACTTCACCTGATTGAAGACGAACAAGAACGTATTTACCTTCAGAACCCAATACTTGAGCAGATGCACCAGCAGCACGTACCAATTCACCACCACGACCTGGTTTCAACTCGATGTTGTGGATCAAAGTACCAACTGGGATGTTAGCAAGTGGAAGAGCGTTTCCGACTTTGATATCTGCTTCTGGACCTGAAACGATACGTTGACCTACTTCAAGACCTTTTGGAGCGATGATGTATGCTTTCACACCGTCAGTGTAGTGTACAAGAGCGATGTTTGCAGAACGGTTTGGATCGTACTCGATTGTTTTAACAACTGCTTCAACGTTGTCTTTGTTACGTTTGAAGTCAACCAAACGGTAGAAACGTTTGTGTCCACCACCTTGGTGACGAACTGTGATACGACCGTTGTTGTTACGACCAGCCTTGCTCTTCAATGCAACAAGCAATGATTTTTCAGGAGTGCTTGTTGTGATTTCAGCGAAATCCAAAGAAGTCATATTACGGCGACCGTTTGTTGTTGGTTTATAAACACGAATTCCCACGATATTTCCTCCTTAGATTATTCAGCTTCAGCAGCAAACAACTCGATTGCTTTAGAATCAGCTGTAAGTGTGATGATAGCTTTTTTAGTTTTGTTAGTAAAACCAGTGTAACGTCCAACACGTTTAGCTTTTGGTTTTACGTTGATTGTGTTAACATTTGCAACTTTAACACCTTCGAAAGCAGCTTCAACAGCTTGCTTGATCAAAAGTTTGTGTGCACGAGTGTCAACTTCAAATACATATTTCCCTGCTTCAAGTTGAGCCATTGAGCTTTCAGTGATAACAGGTTTTTTGATAACATCATACAAATTCATTATGCAAGAACCTCCTCGATTTTAGAGATAGCTGCTTGAGTAACAAGAAGTTTGTCACTATTTGCGATGTCAAGAACACTTGCAGTTGTAGCAGTCGCAACTTTCACGTTTGGAAGGTTACGAGCTGAGAGAGCTGCGAATTCGTTTCCTTCTTCAAGAATAACAAGGACTTTAGAATCGATGCTCAAAGCTGCAAGAACTTTTGCAAATTCAGCAGTTTTTGGAGCTGTAAATTCAAGAGAATCAACGGCTACAAATTTGTTTTCAGCAACTTTTTCTGAGTAAACAGATTTAAGCGCAAGGCGACGAACTTTTTGAGGAAGTTTGTACGCATAGCTACGTGGAGTTGGTCCGAAGACGATTCCACCACCACGCCATTGTGGAGAGCGGATAGAACCTTGACGAGCACGTCCAGTTCCTTTTTGACGCCATGGTTTGCGTCCGCCACCTGAAACAGCTGAACGGTTTTTAACTGCGTGAGTTCCTTGACGAAGGCTAGCACGTTGGCTGATGATCACATCAAACACAACAGATTGGTTTGGTTCGATACCAAAGATTGCATCGTTAAGAACAACTTCGCCCGCTTGTTTACCAGTTTGGTCGAATAATGTTACATTTGCCATTTTGACTGTATTCCCCTTTCCTTATTATTTACCAGCTTTAACTGCTGACTTGATAGTGATAAGAGATTTCTTAGCACCTGGTACGTTACCTTTGATAAGGATAACGTTCTTTTCTGGAACAACTTGTACAACTTCAAGGTTTTGAATTGTTACGCGGTCACCACCCATACGTCCTGCAAGGTTTTTACCTTTGAATACGCGGTTAGGTGCAACAGGTCCCATAGAACCTGGACGACGGTGGTAACGAGAACCGTGAGCCATTGGTCCACGTGATTGTCCGTGGCGTTTGATAACACCTTGGAAACCTTTACCTTTAGAAGTACCAGTTACGTCAACAACGTCTCCGGCTGCGAATGTTTCAACTGTGATTTCAGCACCAACTTCCAAGCCTTCAACGTTTTTGAATTCACGAATGAAGCGCTTAGGAGCCGTGTTAGCTTTCGCTACATGTCCTTTAGCAGGTTTGTTGCTCAATACTTCGCGTTTGTCATCGAAACCAACTTGGATAGCGTTGTATCCGTCTGTTTCAACAGTTTTAACTTGAAGAACAACGTTTGGAGTTGCTTCAATAACTGTTACAGGGATCAATTCGCCAGCTTCAGTGAAGATTTGAGTCATTCCCACTTTTTTCCCTAAGATTCCTTTTGTCATGAGAAAATAGTTCCTTTTCTATATTTTTTATTCAAAAAGTTTTTAACGAGCGTTTTTTATGCTCAAGTCTAAGATACAAAGGGCGTCAAACTCAAAGTGAAAATAGGAAACTGACGCAGTGTCTAGCAGACACTAGGAAGTTTATCTTTTTCACACCGAGTTTAGCCCGTGTTCAATTAGATTGAAACACCAGCCTCTGCTCTTTTATATTTTAGATTAAAGTTTGATTTCTACGTTTACACCACTTGGAAGATCCAATTTCATCAAAGCATCAACTGTTTTTTGAGTTGGGTTAACGATATCGATCAAACGTTTGTGTGTACGCATTTCAAATTGTTCGCGAGAGTCTTTATATTTGTGAGTCGCACGAATGATTGTGTAGAGGCTACGTTCAGTTGGAAGTGGGATTGGACCCGCAACTTGTGCACCTGTACGAGTAGCTGATTCTACGATTTTTGCAGCCGCTGTGTCAAGCGTACGGTGTTCGTAAGCTTTCAAACGGATACGGATTTTTTTGTTTGCCATCTTTTTCTCCTTTTCGTCTATTTAAGATAATAGGCTAGCTCCACAAGAAAACCGACGCGGTGTTGCGTGGCAATGCAACCGAGCGTGTCGCAACCTCTTGCATCAAAGCTAAAGCTGTAATTTACAGCACCATAATAGAATAACACAAAGCCCCTGCGATTGCAAGGGATTTGTTGCTGTTTTTTCGTTTTTTTTTACGATGAAACTGTTTTCCTACTTTTTCTTTCTAAAATTAGGGATTTTCTTCTATATAAACTGACTCCTCTTGACCTCAAATTTACCTTCTGATTGGTCCACTAGAATGTCCGCCCTTGACTCAGTTTCTTTATAGTATCGCAGATACTGCTCCCGTCTCATCTGATGACTAGCCAATATAAAGGATGCATCGCGATTTCTCACAGTCGTATCTCTAGCAAGGCGTCGCTTTAATTCGGTCTCCTCATCCGTGTAGAAACAGATGGTTTTGTCAAAGAGTTCTTTGGGTAAAAAGCCAACAGACATCCCTTCGACAATCAGAATTGGCTTTGCTCCAGACAAGACCTCACTAGCTTTCCAAGGTTCTTCAATTGTTAAGATATCCATGCCAGCCTTTAAAGCGAGAATGTCTCTTTCTAAACTTACCAGTTCATGAACCACAGGTAAACAAGCGGTCACTTTTTGGTCTGGAGTCTCCTTTAGCACCACTAAATGACGATTTGAAGCAATGTAAGGATCGGTTTCCAATAAGTTTACCTTTGCAGAATCTAGGGTTTGGTACAATTCCTGAGCGAAGGTTGACTTGCCTGAAGCTCCATGACCGTATATTCCCAGTGTCCTGACTTTCCCCGTCTCGATCTCTGAGACTAGTTGGTCTACTAAGTCTTTTTTCTTCATTCTCTCTTCACCTGTTCATAGCTTTCTTTTCCGTCATTGAGCTTGTCCCAAATCACTACTTGCCCACTTTTGAGGGATTTTTGCACATCGATGATGCGTTGATTGGACGAACCTCGAAACTGGAGCATGAGATTTCTCTTAGTTCGGTCATACCGTCCATCGACAAGGATGTCAATCAGTGATAAGAGTTCCAATTTGTCTGGAGTCTCCTGCATCATTTCTTCCCAAGTGTAGCCCGTCCAGGACCAAATGTCCTTGTCTGGCAATTCCTTTCGGATGCGTTTAACTAGAGGCAAGAGAATGCCCGTATTGAGGAAGGGCTCCCCTCCCAGCAAGGTCAATCCTTGAACATAGGGCTGGGCAAGGTCTGCCATGATTTGCTCTTCTAATTCTGCTGTGTAGGGAATTCCTGCATTGAAAGACCAAGTCGCAACATTATAACACCCCTCGCAGTGAAACATGCAGCCTGATACATAGAGAGAGTTACGCACACCCTCTCCATCCACAAAGTTGAAGGCCTTGTAATCAATAATACGCCCTTGACTGAGTTCCTCACTTTTCCATTCTTGTGGTTTTGGATTATTCATTCGCTACCTCTATCCAATAACGCTCAACTCCATTACGAACATCTTCAAGAATTCCTCCATTTGCTAGAATGACTGCTCTGCTAGCAGAGTTATTCACGCTACAGGTCACCAGAGTTTTCTTGATGTTCTTTGCCTTAGCAACGTGCAAGCCCTGACGGAGAGTTTCCTTAGCATAACCTTTGCCTCTTTCAGATGGGCGAATGGAGTAGCCAATGTGACCAGCATAATTCAGTAAACCCTCATTCAGTCTCAATCGCAGATTCAAAAATCCTAGAGCACGACCTACATCATCAAATGATACAAATTGAATAGAAGGAACACGATTTTCAGGCAAGTTTATTCCCATCTCTTTTTGCATATTTGTTTCCAACCACTCTTCATACACAAAGTTCTCTGTATCCCAAAATCCTCCGTCATGGGCTGATTGGCTCTTTTCAAACTCTGCCATCATCTCTAAAACTGTTTCTTTATCTGCTAATCTTGGTCTGCGTAGTTCCATCCTTACCTCCCACTATGAGAAAAGCGAGAGCTGACTCTCACTTTTATTTCTTCTTATTCTTGTTTAAAAATTGTTCTCTGAGACTGAGCAAACGTTCTTTCTTACCAGCTCCGCCTTTAGAGTGTTTCTCGTGATAACGAGTCACTTGTGCGCGCCCCTTATCATCTAATTGATATTTTCCCATTTCATTTCTTTCTAATTTGTTACTTGATGCCCAGCTATTTTAATCGTTGAGCCATTCATGTGTTTGACACGCGCAGCGATTTCCTTGTGACGTCCATTAACCATCGGACGCGCTTGAGGATTACCTAGATAACCACAAGTCCGTTTAACAACGTCTACTGTTTTAGGGTCACTATTGCCACAGTTTGGACAAGCAAATCCTCTCTCAGTTGGTTCAAAATCCCCTTCAAAGTCACACTTGTAGCAACGGTCTATTGGAGTATTTGTCCCCAAATATCCCACACGGTCATAAGCATAATCCCAGACAGCTTCCAAGGCTTTAGGATTTTGCTGGAGGACTGGATACTCACAATAATGAATGAAACCACCTGACGCACCTGCTTCTGGATAGACTTTCTCAAAGTCTAATTTTTCAAACGGTGTTGGATTTTTACGAACATCATAGTGGAAAGAGTTGGTATAGTATTCCTTATCTGTAATATCAGGAATAGAACCAAACTTGTCTGTATCTAGTCGGCAGAAACGGTCTGTCAGACTTTCAGACGGTGTTGAGTAGATAGAGAAATGATAGCCATACTGGTCAGACCACTCTTCTACACGGCGTTTCATATCTCGAATAATGTCTATCGTGAATTCCTTAGCATCTGGATTACTTTCCCAGCTGTTACCAAAGAAAACTGTCGCTACTTCATACAAGCCGATGTAACCCAGCGAAACTGTTGCCCGACGATTCTTAAAGAGCTGGTCAACACTTTCTTCTTTACCTAGACGATGGCCAAAAGCACCGTACTGATAAAGAATAGGAGCATTTGCCGGTGTAGCTTCCTTGGTTCGTTCGACACGGTAAACCAGAGCATCCTCAGCGATATTCATACGCTCGTTGAAGATTTCCCAGAACTTATTCATGTCGCCCTCAGACTCAAGAGCAATACGAGGCAGGTTAACTGTCACAACGCCTAGATTCATCCGACCCGAATTGACTTCTACACCATTCTCATCTTTCCATCCTTGAAGGAACGAACGGCAGCCCATAGGAACTTTGAAAGAACCTGTCAAGTCAACAATCTTATCATAGGATAAGACATCCGGATACATCCGTTTAGTTGCACACTCGAGGGCCAACTGTTTGATGTCGTAGTTAGGCGAACCTTCCTCTAAATTGAGGCCTCTTTTAAGCGTAAAGATGAGTTTAGGAAAGATAGCCGTACGGTGTTCTGAACCAAGACCCTTGATGCGAATGTTTAAAATAGCCTTTTGAATTTCACGCTCAAAACGGCTAGTTCCTAGACCAAAACCTAGCGAGGTAAAAGGTGTTTGTCCATTTGAAGTGAAGAGGGTGTTGATTTCATACTCAAGGGATTGCATAGCATCGTAGATGTCTTTTTGAGTTTTCTTCCAAGCGTAATCTTCCCGTTTTTCAGGCAAGACCCATTCTTCTGCATCTTTGAGGTGTTTTTGGTAGTTCTTCTCTGCATAAGGCGCCAAGACTCCATCGATACGGTCAGCTGAACAGCCACCGTACTGGCTAGAAGCAACGTTGGCGATGATTTGCGAAATCTGTGCTGTCGCAGTCTGAATAGACTTGGGGCTCTCTACCTCCGCATTTCCAATCTTAAAACCATTTTCCAACATACCTTTAAAGTCAATCAAACAGCAGTTGGTCATAGGGGTATAGGGGCTGTAGTCCAAATCGTGATAGTGGATATCTCCCTTTTGGTGGGCATTGGCTACGTGCTTAGGAAGCATTTGCAGTCCGATTGATTTCCCAACAATCCCTGCTGTCAAATCACGCTGGGTATTAAAGACATCGCTGTCTTTATTGGCATTCTCATTGACCACCGCCTGGTCTTTATTGAGAAGTTTATGGATACTAAAATTAATATCTGTCGCTTTTGAGCGCTCAAAATCCCTCTGTGTCCGATAAGTAATATACTCCTCAGCCAGCGCATATTCTTTGGCTTCAAGCAGTTCATGTTCTACGATATTTTGAATTTCGTAAATCTTAACCCCCTGTGGAAAGCGACTATGAATTTCTGTGACAATTCGCTCGGTCAGAGCATTTAGGCGCTTTTCAACCAAGGGTGTCACATCCATAACCTTGTCAGCCGCCTTGTGGAGAGCCTTGTCAATCTTGTCCACATCAAATACAACACGTCTCCCATCTCGTTTCTCGACGAAGAGAGTTGGCAAAATTGTAATTTTTTCTTCTAGTGCAATCATATGCATGCTCTTTTCTAAAATGTTCTTTCTAAAAAGTATTATACCACTCTAAAAAGAAAAATCAATATCTTGTGGTAAAAATCATAAAATTTTTAAAAATACACAAGATATTGATTTAGCTATTTGATTTTATAGACTTTAAACTCTGAGTAATCTGTCTTTACTGGTTGGTAATTTTCTTTCAAGATTGTTTCCACTTCAGACCAGACTGGCACCTTGTCATTTACCACAATCAGCTTGGGTTGTTTTTCTTTCAAGTCATTAAGTAACTTATTCCGATTTTCCTCAGTTGCTGTATAGTGCAACGGGGACAAAATAGCCGATGGCGACAAGCGCTCACTCTTACGATAAAGAGTTGCAGTATCATCCCATGCATAGATAGCATCTTCCGTACTTGTCTCCTCTTTCACCAAATCAGCAAGACGCTCACGTTCTTGATAAGGTACGGGATAAAGGACAAACCTCATCAAAAAAGGAACAGTCAAAAGATAGACAAGCCCTAAAACTGGCAGATATAGATTTCCTTTGAAGAAACGACTCCATAGACTAACTGGCGTTTCTCTTCGTCTTCGTCTAACACTACGCCCCCTCTGTTGACTCTTAATATTGGTTACCAATAAAAGTAGGAAAACAGGGAAGATGACCATCAAATAAGAAGCGTGCAGAGGCTCTTGTGAAAAGAAAAGCAAAATCAAACCTAAAATTGTCACAAGACTTGCAGGAACCGAAATGACGTATAGTTTAGAGGGTTTGGATTGAAAGAAACCTAAAAAGATACAAACCACAAATCCCAAACCAAGGGACAACAAGCCATAAAAAGCCATATTCTCTAAAATTTTAGAAGTGAAATCAAAGCGAATACTGTCAATAGGATAACGAATACCACTAATGGCATCCCCAAAACTTCCTGTTGCAACACTATAGTAGGCAGTTGGATAAAAGACCAGTGAAAAACCTAAAGTCACTGCAAGAAACTGATAAAATCCATGTGCAAAGCGTCTATGCCCAAGGTTAAAGACCAACAAGCCTAAACTCACTACAGTAATAAACAGGAGCGATGCCAAGGGAGCAAAGAAAAATCCTCCCGCCAAAGCCAGCCCAATCCGTACAAATCCCTTATCATGGCTTGGATTGCTTAGGTAAGCCGCAACTAAACTAAAGGCTGCGAATAAGAAAGGAAGCGCTAAAAGAGTCGCATAACCTCCACCAAAAGCAAGACCTGTAACTAGCATGTAAAAAATAGTCACCACTTGTCCAGCTTGGTCTCCTTGCTCTGTCAAGGTGTCCGCTGATCTAAAAAGGAAAAATCCTCCTGCTACCAAGGCTAACCACTCAAAGATGGCAAAGAAAAATCCGCCCTGAGTCACGTAAGTCAGCAAATAATAAAGCAAACCTTGACTTCCATAATAGTCGCTGTAAATTTTCCCTGTCTGATGAAGCGCCCAACCTGTATAAAAATCCTGCACTTCTTGTGCACTCATTAAATCGAGTAATAGCGGTACTCCTAGAGTTATCCCCGTTACAAGCGTACTCCATAGTAAAATTTTCACCAAAGGAAGACGACTTGATTCACGATGATGCAATTCTTGTTCGATTTGGTATTCTAGAGGTTCACGATTCTCCTGATGAACTTCTTCCACTCTACCATACACACTCATATCGTTTCTCCTATTCAATTTATCTGTCTTAGTATATCAAAAAGTCCTAGGATTGTCAGCTTGCGATGGCTGTTTGAGTGATTTTTTGCATAGTTTCACAAAGGTTTCAATTTCCCGAAAGCGGTGTAAATGTGTCTGTTTGAATGTCAGGATATAGTTTATTTCTTTCTGAGTCAGCATCGTCCCTCCCCTATATCTTTCTATTCGTAAAAAGCAAGAAAAAGAGGACTGGTTTGTGTCCTCAGTCCTAGATTTCTTATAAGATAGGGGCGAATAACTGGGCAATTTCTTTTACAAGCTTTTGATACCAGCTCGTTTTGATAGAATGAGGATAGACTTCCTGAGAATCTGCAAATATATTTCGAAAATCTCGGGCGATTTCCATTATAGAAGGAGTTTTATAGAGTAAGACTGCATTTTCATAATGGTGTACCAAGCTCCGGTAGTCGAGATTGATTGTCCCCACCACCGCAAAATCTTCGTCTACCAACATCTGCTTACTATGAATAAAACCTGGACTATACTCATAAATTCGAACACCAGCAGAAAGAAGGTCTGGATAAGCGCCTCTTGTGACTAACTGAATGAACTTCTTATCTGGTATGTAAGGGGTAACAATCCGAACATCGACCCCTCTCATAGCTGCATTTTTGATTGTCTCCGTTAAATCATAGTCTATGATCAAATAAGGTGTCGTAATATAGACCGATTCCGTTGCTTGATTGATCAAACTCTGATAAACCTTTTTCCCTACCTGCGTTCGAAAAATTGGCTTGGGTCCACTTCCGTATGGAATGGTTAAACCGTCACTTGGGATAGAATGATTTTCTAAATGATATTGATCAAAATCACTAATCTCTCCTCGATTGATGTACCAAGTGGTTAAAAATAAGCGTGTCAGGGCTTTTACCGCTAGTCCGTCTAAGCGAATTCCACTATCCTTCCAATAACCAAATCTCTCGACATGGTTAATGTACTCATCGGCTAAGTTAATGCCTCCTGTATAAGCTATCTGACCATCAACAATCAATATTTTTCTATGATCTCTGTTATTATAGGCCACTGTCAAACGAGGAATAACTTTATTGAATTTGTGGGCCTCGATGCCTAGCTGACGAAGTCGATGTGCATAATCTCCTGTTAAAGTAGCCATACAGCCAATATCGTCATAGAGCAGTTTAACTTCAATGCCTTGAGCAACTTTTTCCTCCAAGATTTCTAAAATACGATTCCACATCAAACCTTCTTCTATAATGTAATATTCCAAGAAGATAAATTTCTCAGCCTTTTTAAGATCTTCTACCATCTTTTTCCACATAGCCTCTCCGTTAGGAAAAAATGTAGAGGCAGTTTGATCATAGACATCGGCATTGGTATCCATACTCAATAAGGACTTGATGACGCCATATGCCGCCTTATCACTTTCTTTTAATTCCTCTTTTAGTAGCTGGCTATTTGCTTCTTGGAAATGCATGGAGCCTAGCTTCTTCAGTTGTTTGATTTCTTTTTTGGACAATCGCCTTTCACCAAACATCAGATAAAGTAAGGGACCAAATACTGGTACAAAGGCTACTAATAACCAGGTTACCTTATTCTCAGGAGTCGTATTACGGTTGACTATCGAAATGATTGTGATGATACTCAGTAGAATGAGGACAGTAATCCATAAAATGGGAGCCATGCGTCCTAAATAAAGAAAGAGACCAAAAACCAGACAAAGTTCAAGTAGCATAATCGAAAGACTAAAGCCATACTTGGACATCAATAATTGAAATTTTCTATATTTCATATCCCCTCCTTGATATTTTGATACTCAATGAAAATCAAAGAGCAAACTAGGAAACTAGCTGCAGGCTGTACTTGAGTACGGCAAGGCGACGTTGACGCGGTTTGAATTTGATTTTCGAAGAGTATGAATGCTAAAAACAAGTAATTGATACTAGTATAACTCAGGTATTCGACAGAAGGCAAGTATTTATGATTATTTTCTAGGTAAAAGTAAAAAGGCTGAAAAATCCAGCCCTTCCTACTTGCATAGTCTTATTTAGTTAAAACGATTTGGTCCGATGGGTCTCTATCCATATCATCTACGATGATTTGATTACCGTTTACAGTGTAAATTTTGACATCATCGCCAATAATCATGCGTTGATTTGCTGCATCAAATGTAACCTGTTTGACTTTCTGATCCCCGTCAGATTCGAGCTCAGTCCACGTACCAGTCGTTCCAGTGACCACTAAAGTGATACGGTCTCCATCATCTTGGCCTGTATAAGTCCCATCAATATCAGTCGGTTGAGCAACAGGTTGGTTCTGTACTGGAGCCGCTTGATTTTGATTAGTCCCTGCATTTGCAGTATTGGTATTCTGTTGAGCAGGTTGTTGAGCAGGTTGTTGGACCTGCTGCTGAGCCACAGGCTGTTGAACTGGTTGTGTTCTTTGGGAACAAGCAACTAGCAAAGATACACTCGCTAAAGAAACAATAGAAAGTGCTGCTGTTTTGAATGTCATAATAAATGTCCTTTCTCTTGCCATGCTAGAAAAATAGATTTTCCTTAGCCAGCAATTCATCTAGTATAACAAAGACAAAAGAAGAGGTCAATTTATCTGCTCATGCCCCAGTAGGTGGCTCCGTACTTCTGAGATAAAATAGAGAGACCCTGTAATGAATAACAAGTCCTGAGCATCTGCTCTTTCTTCAAAACTGCTGATAAATTCTCTGTAAGAAGGAATGACATGGTAACCTGTTACATCTGTCTCATCCAGAGAACCTTGATAGTCAAAACCAGTCACCTTGAGTGCCACCTGAGGCAATTTTTGAGTCAGATAACCCAACATCCCTTGATAATTCTTGCGTTTCAAGGCCCCAAAGAGGATTTGAGGACGATAACCTCCTTGCTCTTTTTCTTTGATAAACTCAACCAAGCGAGTCAAGGCAGGGAGGTTATGAGCACCATCCAAGTAAATCTGAGGACGAATACGCTCCAAACGCCCAGCCCAATGGGTCTTCTCCAAAGCCTGTCTTACAACCTGCTCATCAATAGATTCCTTTCCTTCCCTCATAAAGATAAGAAAAGTTTGCAACGCCAAGGCCGCATTTTCCTGCTGATAAGCTCCTTCCAATCCTATTTTCAACTGCGAAAAAGTTCCCAAAGAACTTGAAAAATCACTATTCAGCATTGAAAAATCCTGACTCGCCTGATAAAGGGCAACAGCTAAAGATTCGGCTTTTTTCTGACAGACAAGCCTAGCTTCTGGAGCCAGCTTAGCAATCACAGCTTTTTTACCAGCCTTGAAAATACCAGCTTTCTGCTCTGCAATTGCTTCTAGACTATCACCCAAGGTTTCTTGATGATCGAACCCGATGGAGGTGATGACAGCAAGCTCTCCAGTTACCACATTAGTCGTGTCAAGTAAGCCACCAATTCCCACTTCTAGTAAAAGCAAATCCACCTCTTGCTCTCTAAAATAAAGAAAAGCAATCAAGGTCAGCAATTCAAAAAAGGACAACTGGTCATGAGTTTGCAGAAGTGTCTTTTCCATCTCCTTGACCTGCTCAGCCAAACGGATGAAGTCTACGTCAGCTATTGGTTGCCCGTTAAGGCAGATTCGGTCATTGATGGAGATGATATGAGGAGAGGTAAAGGTCGCGACTTTTTTACCATGACCCATAAATAACTCCCTCATAAAAGCAATGGTAGAACCTTTCCCATTAGTCCCTGTCACATGGATAATAGGATAAGACTTCTCGGGATTTCCTAGCAAATCCACCGCTTCTTGCATTCGGCCCAAACCTGATCGAAAATTCAAACCAATCCTACTATGGAGCCATTCTTCTACTTCAAACATACACATCTCCTTGATAAAAGTCTAATCAATTACCACACCAAAGCATGATGACTAACAAAAACGAGGCCAGGATTTTCGTCCCGACCTCTTACCTGGTTAGCTAATAACTAGCAACTATGAATATTAACTTGGGCTAAAAACATCCACTGGATGTTCCAACTCTTCCAATTTCTAGGAGTTGGGGTAATACAGTCTCCCAGACTACCTGCGTTTCTAATTTCTAGCGCAGGGCTAAAAACGTCCCCCGGACGTTCCAACTCTTCCCAATTTCTGGGAGTTGGGCTGATACAGTCTCCCAGACTGTATCACTCCTCCATAAAACTATTGAAGACTTCTTCAATCATGTTCCATTCGTCTTCTGAGTCTTCTGGGATTGGTTGCAATTCGCCTTCTGTTCCATCTTCGTTTTCGATGAATGAGTAAGCTTGAATTTCAACTTGTCCGTCTTCGTCTTCTTCTGCGTTAACTGGTACTAGAAGAACATAGTTTTTACCAAATTCTTCTTTTCCGTCAATCGTCAAAAGGATTTCAAACAAGGTTTCATTTCCTTGCTCATCTACTAGTGTGATTAGTTCACGTTCTTCGTGGTCGTGGTTATGATCGTGTGACATAGCCTCTCCTTTATATTAAAATTTTCTATCTAAATAATTTTGTAAAATCAGCTGAGCTGCTAACTTATCAATGACTTTCTTGCGCTTGTTACGGCTAATATCTGCTTGCTCAATCAACATGCGCTCTGCGGCAACTGTTGTCAAGCGTTCATCTTGATAGTCTACTGGTAAACCAAAAAGCTCTTCTAACTTTGCTCCGTATGCTTGACTAGCTTCCACGCGCGGTCCGCTTGTATTGTTCATGTTTTTAGGCAAGCCCACTACAAATCGTTCCACCTTGTAAGTATCAACCAACTCCTTAACGCGGTCAAAACCAAATTGGCCTTGCTCCTCATTGATTTGGATGATTTCAAGCCCTTGGGCTGTAAAACCGAGCGGATCGCTAATCGCCACCCCTACCGTTTTTGAACCGACGTCCAATCCCATAATTCTCATAGGTTATAGATCGACTCCTTGTCCTTTAAGGTAGTAGCGGACCAATTCCTCAACGATTTCATCACGCTCATACTTACGGATTTGATTTCGTGCATTATTATAACGAGGAACGTAGGCAGGGTCTCCACTCAATACGTAGCCTACGATTTGGTTAATTGGGTTGTAGCCCTTATCGTTCAACGAAGCATAGACATCAGTCAAAGTTTCGCTAATTTCTTTTTTATTGGAATCGTCCAATTTAAAACGTACTGTTTCTTCAGTAAATCCCATTCTAACACCCTCTTTCCTTAGAATAGTACCATTATAGCATAATTCCTTACGTTCTACAATTCAGGCAGTCTATTTATTTGGATTTTCTACTGTTCTGTCGCACCATTTGCCAACCTGTCTGAAATATATTTGCTTGGTTCATTCTTCAAGAGATTCTCTAAACCAATATTCTTCAAATATTCTAACTGAGAAGCCTTCTTGACATCCAAAACTTGAAAATCAAAACTAGTCGTTGTTTGAAGTTCTGTTGCGCTCAATAATTTGGTTTCAAGCTTAAAGCCTGCTAATTTACGAGCTGCTATGATAGCCTCATCCTTCTCCTCCGCCTCAAGGAGAGCTTTTTGAGTTTCTTCCACTCCATGTTGGTCAATATAAGTTTTCAACTCATCAGAAACTGGACGTTTTTGTTGAATCGTTAAGCTCAAAAAAGTCTTGTCCTTGTATGTAATGGTTTGGGTTTGCTGGCTACCATCATCTGACTTGGGCAAGATCAAAGTCTTGGTTACAACTGTATTCTTCTCAGCATTTTCAATAACTGGCAATGCCGACTGAAGCGTATCCTTTTCTGTTTTTGTAGCTGGTCCAGTTTCTTTTTTCTGTCCGCAACCAACCAGGACAAAAAGGAAAGCTAGACTAACAAGAACTATTTTTTTCATTTCTTTCTTCTTTCTTTTTGAAATTAAAATAGAATAAGACTGGGAGTTGCTCCCAGTCTTGATGTTTATAGAGCTGCACGCAAACGTGCTTCTGCATTTTCTACATTACGGACAGAGCGTGGTAGGAAGGCACGAATATCGTCTTCCTTGTAGCCAACTTGTAGGCGTTTTTCATCCACAAGAATTGGGCTCTTTAAAATTCTCGGTGTTTCCATAATCAGATTGAGGACTTCATTGACACTCAAATCTTCAATATCCACTCCAAGGGCTTTGGCATAGCGATTTTTAGACGAAACGATGCTGGCTATTCCGTTATCTGTTTTGGTTAGAATATCCAGTAATTCTTCTCTCGTAATTCCTTCTTTACCAAGGTTTTGTTCTTTATAACTTAACTGGTGGGCATTGAGCCAGGTTTTTGCTTTTTTACAGCTAGTACAACTTGAGACTGTATAAATTTTAATCATGTACCTACCCCTTTCGCTACATGTTACTATCAGTTTAGTCTATTATACCATAAAAAACATCCGACTTGCGACCTATTTTTAAATTTTTTTGACTTTTTTCGTCATTTTCACACTTTTTTCTTGACAAAATGAAATTTACAGCCATTCTTTATATTTCTTGATATAGATTTTTTTCACGATTGTCACGCTAATCATGTACAAAATGATGATGAAAATCAAAAAGATAAAATAAATCGGTTTCAAAGGAGTTAGATGAAGAAGGCTAGCTAGTGGACTGTAAGGAAGGAAGGTCACAAAGGCTGCAGCCAATAAGGTTGTCACAAGGACTAGCCAAGCTGGACGACTTTGTAAAAAAGGAATTTTGGCTGAACGCAACATATGGATAACCATAGTCTGAGACCACATGGACTCGATAAACCAACCCGTTTGGAACAAAACAATAAAGCCTACGGCAGACTCTGCCCCATGAACATAAGCTTGACCTGTTGTCATAGGTACAATGATAAAATAGAGCAAACTGAAGGTCAAAATATCAAAGGCAGAAGAGATAGGCCCCATCCAAATCATGAAACGTGTGATGGACTTAGCTTCCCAGGTATGCGGATTTCTCAAAAAATCTTTATCCACCTTGTCAAAAGGCAAGGCAATACAAGACAAATCATAGACTAGATTTAGGATAATCAAATGGACTGGTGCCATTGGTAAAAATGGCAAAAAGATTCCAGAGACTAATAGGGATAAGATATTTCCAAAATTAGAACTCACTGTCATTTTGATATATTTAGTCATATTGGCATAGACCTTACGCCCTTCAACAAGTCCTTTTTCCAGCACCATGAGATCCTTATCAAGTAGGATAACATCAGCTGTTTCTTTGGCAATATCTACTGCTGTATCAACAGAAATCCCCACATCTGCAACTTTCATAGAAGGAGCATCATTGATCCCATCTCCCATATAGCCGACAGCATGACCATTAGCCTTAAATTGCAGAATAATCCTTGCTTTTTGGTCCGGAGAAAGTTTGGCGAAGACAGTTACCTCCTCTACGGCTTGGGCCAATTCTTGATTACTCATCTGATCAATTTCAGACCCCAACAGCATCTGATTGATATCCAAACCAACCTTTTCACAGACTGCTTGGGTAACTTTTTCGTTGTCTCCCGTCAAAATCTTTGTTTGAACCCCATGCTCTAACAGAGCCTTAATTGCTGGTGCTGCAGATGGTTTAGGAGGATCTAGGAAGGCTAAATAACCAGTTAGAATCATATCCCCTTCGTCATCAACTGTATAGGCATGACCTTCCCTCAAACCTGACTTATAGGCCACTCCCAAGACACGCAAACCTTGTTGATTTAGTTGTCTGACTTCTGCTAAAATTTCTTCTCTAATAACATCTGTCAAGGGAGTAATCACTCCATGGTATTCCGCATGACTGGAAATCGTCAACATTTCCTCTAGGGCACCCTTGGTTACCAAACTAACAACCTCGTGTTCATCCTTAACGATAACACTCATCCGTCTACGTTCAAAATCAAAGGGAAGCTCATCTATTTTTTGAAAAGTTTGAGCCAGATTTTGCAAGAGGGCGTGTTCTTTGGCTTCCTTTTCAGTCCGTTTGATGATGGCTCTGTCCATCAAATTTTTCAAGCCCGTTTGAAAATAAGAATTGAGATAAGCTCGTCTCAAGACGGTCAAATCCAAGCGTCCATGGATGTCCAAGGGATATTCAAGGACAATTTCGTCTTGGGTTAGAGTTCCTGTCTTATCTGTACACAAAATATCAATCGCCCCTAAGTCCTGTATGGCATTGAGTTTCTTGATAACCACTTTTTCCTTGGCCATAATGATGGAGCCTTTTGCTAGACTGGCCGTGATAATCATAGGAAGCATCTCAGGTGTCAATCCAACACCAACACTCAAAGCAAATACGCCAGCTTCCAGCCAGTCACCATCTGTTAAACCATTGGACAAGAAAACGATGGGCACCATGACCAGCATCAAACGAATCAAGAGCCACGAAATACTATTCATCTCCCGCTCAAACGAAGTAGGCTCGTCATAGGTGTTCAAAGTCTGCTCAATGGCCCCCATCATGGTATCATCACCAACTGCTAAAACCACGGCCTTGGCACTACCAGACAAGACATTGGTTCCCATAAAGGCTAGCGCTTCTGCTTCTAGCAGACTATCAGATTGTTGAACTGTTGCCTTGGTCAAGGCCAATTTTTCAACCGATTCACTTTCACCTGTCAAGCCCGACTGTTGTACAAAGAAATCGCGCGACTCAAATAAAAGAAGATCTGCTGGAATCATGTCTCCAGCACTTAATTTAACCACGTCACCCACTACCAAATCATCGATAGGCACTTCTTGGATTTCTCCTTGACGAATGACAGTCGCTGTGTTGACAATCATTTTTGATAGATTGGTCGTAGCCTTATCACTACGGAGTTCTTGGACAAAGCGTATGCCACCAGAAATGAGGACTAGGACAACGATGATAATAGAAGTCGTCGGATCTTCTTGACCTGGTTTTGCCAACCAGACATTGGTCACCAAGGAAATCACGGCGATGACCAGTAAGATAATCGTAAAAGGATTGATAATGGATTCGTAAATCTTTTTGAGGATACTGTCTTCTTGACCCTTTGTGATGGTATTTTCGCCATATAGGTCACGATTTTTCTCCACCTGCTCCTCAGTCAAGCCTGTTAGACTTGTCTTATAAAAAGATAGAGTTTCGTTTAAAGATGTATGAATAGCTGTTGCTAATCTTTCTTTTGTAGTTTTCATTGGTTTCTCCTATCTGTATGAATGATGTGTTTCATACACAGAGACCAATCACTTTATAAGGACAGAACGACACAAATCAGCGATTGGCTGTGTATGTGCGGTTCCGGATGATCGTCAATTTGCATCGTTTATCTCCTTTCTTTGATTTAAACAGTAGAAAATCCCACCATAAAATGGCAGGATTAAAAAACTAATTATCTGTTTTTCGTTCAAGCTTTAACTCCATAGGGCAATGTAATGAGCTTAGTCTTGGCCTTCGCGACCAGGACTGTTGACCAACGAGTAGTGTCTCCACTGCTTTGCGGTAGTCATCCGTATCCCTATGGTAGCCTCACCTACCGTTTTCGTTTTTCAGTATAAACCTTTAAAATTTAAAAGTCAATCATTTGAGTTGTTTAACTCTTAAATAACTATCAACTCTTTTGGAGCAAGGGTCAATAATTCACAACCTGTCTCTGTAATCAGGATATCATCCTCGATACGAACACCATATTTACCTTCGATGTAGATACCTGGTTCATCGGTCAAGGCCATACCTGCCTTAATAGTTTCTGTAGAAGTCTGGCTAAAGTATGGTTCCTCATGAATATCCAGTCCAATACCGTGTCCGATACCGTGAGTAAAGTAGTCGCCATAGCCTGCCTCGATGATAATATCACGAGGGATTTTGTCAAAGTCACGGAAACCTAAACCAGCCTTGGCTTGGTCAATCAAGGCTTGGTTAGCTTTTAGAACTGTATTGTAAATCTCTGCTTGCTCGTCGCTAACATGTCCTAGATAGATAGTCCGTGTCATATCACTGACATAGTGGTCGTAGAGGCATCCAAAGTCCATAGTAATGGCTTCTCCTAGCTCAACTGGTTTGTGCATGGGATGGGCATGAGGTTTAGAAGAGTTGATACCGCTAGCTAGAATGGTGTCAAAAGACAAGCCAGATGCTCCCAACTCACGCATGCGGAAGTCAAGGAAGTTGGCAATCTCAATTTCAGTCTTTCCTGGTTTGATAAAGTCAAGCGCATCGCGGAAAGCTTGGTCTGAGATAGAACAAGCCTTGCGAATAGCTGCAATCTCCGCTTCATCCTTAATCATTCGAAGACCTTCAACAAACTGAGTTTGTGGAAGCAAGTCAATTCTTTCAAAGGCGGCCTGCATACGATGATAATAAGAAACTGAAATCTCATCTTCAAAACCGATTCGAGACAAGCCCATATCCTTAACAATGCCTGCAATGACAGCCAATTCATCACGGTCAGCCACAATCTCAAAACCACTGGTTTCTTGCTTGGCTGCAATGATATAGCGAGAGTCTGTCACCAAGACCTGACGGTCACGGCTGATAAAGACTGTTCCGTTTGAGCCCCAAAAACCAGTCAGGTAATAGACGTTTTTAAGGTTGTTGATGATGATACCATCTAGTTCTTTTTCTTGCATTTTAGCTAGAAATGCTTGTACACGTTTATTCATGATGTAACTTTCCTTTCAAATAATGTCCTGTGTAGCTGGCTTCATTGGCCGCTACTTCTTCTGGAGTTCCTGTTGCGATGATGGTTCCACCACCGACACCGCCCTCAGGTCCCAAGTCGATGATATGGTCTGCTGTCTTGATAACGTCTAAATTGTGTTCAATGACGAGGACTGTATTGCCATCGTCTACAAAGCGAGCTAAGACTTTAAGCAAACGAGCGATATCCTCGGTATGAAGCCCTGTCGTCGGCTCGTCCAGAATGTAGAAAGATTTTCCTGTCGATCGTTTGTGGAGTTCACTAGCCAGTTTCATACGCTGGGCTTCTCCCCCAGAAAGGGTGGTAGCTGGTTGCCCTAGCGTTACATATCCCAGTCCTACATCCTTGATAGTCTGAAGTTTACGTTGAATCTTTGGAATATGTTGGAAGAACTCCACCGCATCGTTGACGGTCATATCCAAGACCTGCGAGATATTTTTTTCCTTGTAATGAACTTCTAGAGTCTCACTGTTGTAGCGGGTTCCATGGCAGACTTCACAAGCCACATAAACATCTGGCAAGAAGTGCATCTCAATCTTGATAATCCCGTCACCTGAGCAGGCTTCACAACGACCACCCTTGACATTGAAACTGAAACGACCCTTCTTGTAGCCTCGAATCTTAGCTTCATTTGTCTGAGAAAAGAGGTCACGTATATCGTCAAAGACTCCTGTATAGGTAGCAGGGTTAGACCTTGGCGTTCGTCCGATAGGGCTCTGGTCAATGTCAATCAATCGGTCTACATGCTCAATCCCTGTAATCGTTTTAAACTTACCAGGCTTATCTGAATTACGGTTGAGCTTCTGGGCAATAGCTTTTTTGAGGATACTGTTGATTAAGGTCGATTTCCCTGAACCTGACACACCTGTCACCGCGATGAATCTTCCTAGTGGAAAGCGAGCTGTGACATTTTGCAAGTTATTCTCACGCGCTCCCATCACCTCGATAAAACGACCATTTCCGGTACGGCGCTCTTCTGGCACTGGAATGGCACGTTTGCCTGACAAGTACTGGCCTGTGATAGACTTGCTGTTGCGAGCCACCTGTTTGGGCGTACCTGCAGCAACAATCTCCCCACCAAAAACACCGGCACCAGGACCAACGTCAATCAGATAATCCGCCTCGCGCATGGTATCTTCGTCGTGTTCCACCACGATAAGAGTATTACCCAAGTCGCGCATCTTTTTCAGACTAGCAATCAGACGGTCATTGTCCCTCTGGTGAAGACCGATTGACGGCTCGTCTAGAATATAAAGGACACCTGATAGGTTGGAACCAATCTGGGTTGCCAAACGAATACGCTGACTTTCCCCACCTGAAAGGGTTCCTGCTGAGCGTGACAGGGTTAGATAGTTAAGACCCACATTATTAAGGAAGGTCAAACGGTCCTTGATTTCCTTGAGAATAGGCCGAGCAATGATGGCTTCGTTTTCAGAAAGAGTCAACTGACTGACTAATTCCAAGTGATCTGCGATAGACAGGTCTGAAATTTCTCCGATATGTGGGCCGTTCTCGCCACCCACACGGACAGACAAGGCCTGGTCATTGAGACGATAACCGTGACAGGTTCCGCAAGTCAGCTCATTCATGTAGAGGCGCATCTGGGTGCGGGTGTAGTCACTATTAGTTTCATGGTAGCGACGTTTGATATTATTAACAACTCCCTCAAAAGGAATATCGATATCGCGCACACCACCAAATTCATTCTCATAGTGGAAATGGAATTCCTTGCCATCAGACCCATAGAGAATCAAGTTCTTATCTTCTTCTGACAAGTCCTCAAAAGGCTTATCCATATCCACTCCAAAGGCTGTCATAGCCTGCTCTAGCATGTTTGGATAGTAGTTGGATGAGATAGGATTCCAAGGAGCCAAGGCTCCCTCGCGTAGCGTTTTGCTGGCATCTGGCACCACCAAATCAGTATCCACCTCCAGCTTGATGCCCAAGCCGTCACACTCACTACAAGAGCCAAAAGGAGCATTGAATGAGAAGAGACGTGGCTCTAACTCTGGGACAGTAAATCCACAAACTGGGCAGGCATAATGCTCAGAGAACAGTAACTCAGAGTCGTCCATAGTGTCGATAATGACGTAACCTTCTGCGATACGAAGGGCAGCCTCAATGGAATCAAAGAGACGGCTACGAATGCCCTCCTTGATGACAATACGGTCAACCACGACATCAATATTGTGTTGCTTGCTCTTGGACAACTCTGGCACTTCGGTCACATCATAGACTTCCCCATCCACACGGACACGGACATACCCGTCTTTCTGAACCTTCTCAATGACACTCTTATGTTGGCCTTTTTTCTTGCGGATGACAGGGGCCAAAATCTGCAAGCGCTGGCGTTCAGGCAATTCTAAAACCTTATCCACGATTTGCTCCACAGAAGAAGCCTTGATAGCCCCATGCCCGTTGATACAGTAGGGCGTCCCCACACGCGCGTAGAGGAGACGCAGATAGTCATTGATTTCAGTCGTGGTTCCCACCGTCGAGCGAGGGTTTTTGCTAGTCGTTTTCTGGTCAATGGAAATAGCTGGGCTGAGACCATCAATAGCGTCTACATCTGGTTTTTCCATATTGCCCAAAAACTGACGAGCATAGGCTGACAAACTCTCCACATAGCGACGTTGTCCCTCCGCATAGAGGGTATCAAAGGCCAGACTGGATTTCCCTGAACCTGACAAGCCAGTCACTACAACCAGCTTATCTCGCGGAATCTCCACATCAATATTTTTTAAATTATGGGCACGCGCCCCATGAATGACAATTTTATCTTGCATCTTTGTTCTTTCTAGTCCATTATTGCTTACCATTATACCAAAAAAAGTGAGATTCTATTACCCAAAAGGCCGATTTTGTAGTATAATAGTACGGTGTGAAAAAATCTGAAAAATGAGAAAGGATAAGGGATATGAAACAAGTTTTTCTCTCTACAACAACTGAATTTAAAGAGATCGATACGCTTGAACCGGGTACTTGGATCAATCTCGTCAATCCGACTCAAAATGAATCACTCGAAATCGCCAACGCCTTCGATATTGATATTGCGGACCTTCGAGCACCGCTCGATGCGGAAGAAATGTCTCGTATTACCATTGAAGACGAGTATACCCTGATTATCGTTGACGTGCCGGTCACAGAAGAAAGAAATAACCGCACCTACTACGTAACCATCCCGCTTGGTATTATCATCACTGAGGAAACCATTATCACTACGTGTTTGGAACCTCTACCAGTCCTCGATGTCTTTATCAACCGTCGATTGCGTAATTTCTACACCTTCATGCGTTCGCGTTTTATCTTTCAAATTCTCTATCGCAATGCAGAGCTTTACCTAACAGCCCTTCGTTCAATCGACCGTAAGAGTGAGCAAATCGAAAGTCAACTGCATCAATCAACTCGTAATGAAGAATTGATTGAGCTCATGGAATTGGAAAAAACCATCGTCTATTTCAAGGCCTCCCTCAAAACAAATGAGCGTGTGATTAAGAAATTGACCAGCTCAACCAGCAATATCAAGAAATACCTTGAAGACGAGGACCTGCTTGAAGATACCCTGATTGAAACCCAACAGGCCATCGAGATGGCAGACATTTATGGAAACGTCTTGCATTCTATGACAGAGACCTTCGCCTCTATCATTTCCAACAACCAGAACAACATCATGAAAACCTTGGCCCTTGTGACCATCGTCATGTCCATCCCAACCATGGTCTTTTCTGCCTACGGGATGAACTTTAAGGATAATGAAATCCCCCTAAACGGCGAGCCGAATGCCTTCTGGTTAATCGTCTTTATCGCCTTTGCTATGAGTGTCTCGCTCACTCTCTATCTCATCCATAAAAAATGGTTCTAAGAGGAGTTCCTATGTCTCAGATTGATCTACAAAAATTAACTAAGAAAAACCAAGAGTTTGTCCACATCGCTACCCAACAATTCATCAAAGATGGGAAAACAGACGCTGAAATCAAGGCTATTTTTGAGGAAGTTATTCCCCAAATCCTTGAAGAGCAAGCCAAAGGTACGACTGCTCGTTCCCTCTATGGCGCACCAACCCACTGGGCTCATAGTTTCACTGTCAAGGAGCAATACGAAAAAGAGCATCCAAAAGAAAATGATGATCCCAAACTCATGATTATGGACTCAGCTCTTTTCATCACTAGCCTCTTTGCCCTCGTCAGCGCCCTCACAACCTTCTTCTCAGCAGATCAAGCTTTCGGCTATGGATTGATTACCCTCCTCTTAGTTGGACTGGTTGGTGGATTTGCCTTCTACTTGATGTACTACTTTGTTTACCAATACTACGGGCCTGATATGGACCGCAGTCAACGTCCACCTTTCTGGAAATCTGTACTGGTTATCCTAGTTTCTATGTTCCTTTGGTTGCTTGTCTTCTTTGCAACAAGCTTCCTACCAGCTAGCCTTAACCCAGTACTTGCTCCATTGCCACTGGCTATTATCGGAGCAGCCCTCCTAGCCCTTCGCTTCTATCTCAAGAAACGCTTGAACATCCGCAGCGCAAGTGCAGGACCAACACGCTATTAAGAAGAATGATAAAAGCAACTGCAGATGCGGTTGCTTTTTTACGGCTCTTTTTTGATTTTAAAGTATTCTTCTGACATCCCACATAGCTCTATCTAATCTTTTGTGATAAAATAGGCTCAATCTATTTCTAGGAGGATAAAATATGATTTCTACTATTGGTATTGTTAGTTTATCTAGTGGCATTATCGGAGAGGACTTTGTCAAACACGAAGTGGACTTGGGTGTCCAACGTCTCAAGGACCTGGGACTCAATCCTATCTTTTTGCCCCATTCGCAAAAAGGATTAGACTTTATCAAGGACCATCCTGAAGCGCGTGCAGAGGATTTGATTCATGCCTTTTCTGATGATAGCATCGATATGATCCTATGCGCCATTGGTGGAGACGATACCTATCGCTTACTACCTTATCTTTTTGAAAATGACCAACTCCAAAAGGTTATCAAACAAAAAATTTTTCTTGGCTTTTCGGATACAACCATGAACCATCTCATATTGCATAAACTAGGAATCAAGACTTTTTACGGTCAATCCTTCTTAGCAGACATTTGTGAATTGGACAAGGAGATGTTGCCCTATAGCCTTCACTACTTCAAAGAATTGATTGAGACGGGAAGAATCTCAGAAATCCGCCCTAGTGACGTTTGGTATGAGGAACGAACTGACTTCAGTCCCAAGGCTCTGGGGACCCCTCGTGTCAGTCATGAAAATACCGGTTTTGAATTATTGCAAGGAAATGCCCAGTTCGAGGGAAAAATCCTCGGTGGCTGTCTCGAATCTCTCTATGATATCTTTGACAATTCTCGATACGCAGATAGCACGAACCTCTGCCAAAAGTACAAACTTTTCCCTGACTTGTCAGACTGGGAAGGAAAAATCCTCTTGCTAGAGACAAGCGAAGAAAAGCCTGAGCCGGAAGACTTCAAAAAGATGTTGCAGACTTTAAAGAACACTGGTATATTCGAGGCCATCAGTGGACTCCTGGTCGGAAAACCTATGGATGAAACTTTCTATGACGACTATAAAGAGGCACTATTGGATATTATTGACAGCAATATTCCGATTCTCTATAATCTAAATGTCGGCCACGCAACTCCAAGAGCCATTGTTCCCTTTGGCGTCCATGCCCATGTAGATGCACAGGAGCAAGTCATTCGCTTTGACTATAACAAAAAATAAATAGTTTCTCTATTTTTGTGCTTTTGTATTCGTTTTCGTTACAATTTGTATCTGAATTTATTGCATTTCGCTAATTTCTATGTTATCCTTTTGAAGGAGGTGTATATGACAAAACAAAAAATTAATCGAATCGTAGGTTCTATTGGTGCCTTTATTGGAATTATAGTATTTATTGCCTACATACCTCAAATTATCGCTAATTTACAGGGAAATAAAGCTCAACCATTTCAACCTTTATCAGCTGCTATATCTTGCTTAATCTGGGTTATTTATGGATGGACAAAGGAACCTAAGAAGGATTGGATACTAATCATTCCAAATTCAGCTGGTGTTATTTTAGGTGGAATCACTTTTTTGACTTCACTCTAACAAATCTAATAGTATATATAAAAAGCTGGGAAAAGTTTCTCAGCTTTTTTCTATATTCTATTCTCAGATATGCTAGTTACCTGTACACACTAATGACCGCTTTTCCACTCACAATCATTCTCATGGTCATCAACCAGCCCTGCTGCTTGTAGAAAAGACAAGACGGCGACTGGGCCTGTGAACTTGAAGCCTCGTTTTTTGAGATCTTTGGCTAATTTCTCAGACAAAGCGGTTTTAGCTGGGGATTGGCGATAATCAGGAATATCATTAACGACAGTTTTCCCCTCAACAAAAGACCAAAGATAGGCATCAAAAGAGCCATATTCTGCCTGTAATCGTAGAAAGGCTTGGGCGTTAGCGCGTGTAGCAAAAATCTTGGCTCTATTTCGGATGATGGCTGGATTATCCAGCAAGTCTTCCAATTCAGTATCGGTCATTTCTGCGACCGCTTGAATTTGATAGCCATAAAATGCTTCTCGGAAAGCTTGATGTTTGTTGAGCACCGTTTCCCAAGACAGGCCTGCCTGATAGGTTTCCATACACAACAACTCAAACAATGCTTGGTCATCATGGAGGGGCTGCCCCCACTCCTCATCATGATAGGTGATATAGAGAGGATTGGTCATCTTGACCCACGAACAACGTTTTGTCATGCTCTGCTCCTATTTAACCAACATTTTAAGGGCCGACTTGATATAGTTCTCAGCTGTATCTGTCGTTCCTTCAAAGAATTTCTTGATTTTCTTGAGTTCGGTCGCCTTGTATCCCAGTGCCAACATGGCTTCCATGGCTTCTTCCAATTCTTGGTTTTCAGCGCTTGCTTGCACTGCGACCTTAGCAGGAAGGTCATCTCCAGCAACTACTACCTTGCCTTCCAAGTCCAGCACCATCTGCTGGGCTGTTTTCTTGCCAATTTTAGGGAACTTGGTCAAGTAGGTAATATTCTTGGTTTCGATGGCTTGAACCAAGCCAGCATTGTCATCGGCAGCGATAATGGCCAGAGCTGATACAGGACCAATCCCAGATACCGAAATCAGACTGAGAAAGAGCTTTTTCTCGTCTTCTGAGCGAAAACCATAAAGCAGATGAGCGTCCTCACGTACAACTTGATGAACATAAATTTGAGCTTCTTGATTGACCTGTCCTGAATAAGCATAAGGATTGGCCACATGCAAAATATAACCGATACCGTTGACTTCAAGAACAATGTATTTAGCAGTGATTTTGGTAATGATTCCTTTTAAATATTCGTACATAGTTTTCCTTTTTGTTTAATATTTCCCCAACTCACGGAGACTGGTGTGATTTTCCTGAATACGTCGGAACATCTTTTCCATATCCGACTTGGTAAAATGCACCAAAACAGGACGTCCGTGAGGACAGTTGTAGGGATTGTCACATTGAGAAAGTTGATAGAGGAGCTGTCTGGCTGAATGGTCATCGATACGATGATTGGCCTTGATAGATCGCTTGCAGGACATCATGATAGCCAGCTCTGCTCGGTATTTCTTGATAGAAACTTCCTTGGTCAAGAGTAGCATATCACACATTTCATAGATGCCTGACTCAATCTCCTCCTCTGCCATCCAGATAGGATGTTCACGTAGAATAAATTGATTTTCTCCGTACTCTGCTAGAAAGACCCCAACTTCCTCCAAAAGTGCCATTCTTTCCTTGAGACGAAGGGCATCATCCGCTGGAAATTCAAAGATATAGGGCACTAGGAGTTGCTGCTGGCTCTGGTCAACATTCCCAATACTTTCACGGTACTCCTCGTACTTGACCCGTTCCTGAGCCGCATGCTGGTCTATGATGTAGAGTCCATCTCGCCCTTGGGCAAAGAGATAGGTTCCATGCATTTGCCCGAAAAATTCCAACTCTGGGAAGCTGGATGATTCTTCTCGCTCCAGCTTGTCATAGGCCTTATCCAGACTGGCTAAATCTAGCTCTGGATGGTCTAGTTGGTCATAATTAGCAGGCTTTCTCTCTGCAAAATGCAGTTTTGCCGGCTTAGTCAATTGATCCAAGGTTTCTTTGGCAAACAGAGTCAAATCCTGCCTTTCCTCAGTCAATTCCACCTGATAATCAGCCACCTCAGCTTGACTAGGTCTAGTTGCCTCTGTTTTCTCATAGTAGAGCGTATTTTCTTTGAGTGGGAGAATGGTCTGCTCCACCTTCTCACGATTGCGCACAGTCGATTTGGCAAGATTTTCCAAGGCATCTGGAATCAAGGTTTGTTCCTTAAGACTATTTGCAATAGCTTCTGAGACCAGCGTCATCAGTTCTTTTTCCTTAGAAATCCGCACCTCTTGCTTAGTCGGATGCACATTGACATCCGCTAGATAAGGGTCAATATGAATGTGAATGACAGCCAGTGGAAAACGCCCCACCATGAGCTTACTGCCATAACCGTCAAGAATAGCACGATTGAGTAGGAAATTCTTGATATAACGACCATTGATGAAGAGACTGATATAATTGCGATTGGCCCGAGTTAACTCAGGCAAGGACACAAAACCTGAAATTTCGAAATCAAGATCCGAATTCTCAATTTCAATCATCTTCTTGGCACTCGCCAAACCGTAAATCCCTGCGATAGCTTGGCGCAATTGACCTGTTCCCGCTGTTCGCGTCATTTCCTTGCCATCACTAATTAAACTGAAAGAAATCTCAGGATGGGCCAAACCCAGACGATTGACAATATCAATGATATGAGACAGCTCCGCTTGCTGGCTCTTCATATACTTGAGGCGGGCAGGCGTGTTAAAAAAGAGATCCTCTACACAAACCTTGGTTCCCACAGGACTAGTCGCTGGGATGACTTCTTCAACTTCTCCCCCACGCGCGACTAGCTTAGTTCCGTGACTTGCACCATCCATAGCCGTCAACAGAGTCAGTACACTGACAGACGCGATAGAAGGCAGAGCTTCACCACGAAAACCAAGCGTCCGAATCCGAAAGAGATCTGCCTGATTTTTTATCTTACTGGTCGCATGACGACGCAAGGCTAATTCTACTTCATCGTGAGCAATTCCATGACCATTATCTGTGATTTGAATCTTCTTGAGACCTGCTTCCTCAATCTCAATGATAATCTGACTAGAGCCCGCGTCAATGGCGTTTTCTACCAGCTCCTTAACAACGCTAGCTGGACGCTCGATAACCTCTCCAGCTGCGATCTGGTTTGCCAGCACCTCTGGCAATTCAATAATATGAGACATCTTTCAGCCCCTTTCTGTATCTATTTTCCTAGAAATTGATTAGTGCTATTATACCATATTTCAGAAAGGACAGAAAAGCTCCGCCATATAGGAGCCAAATCCCTCCACATAGACAAAGTCCCTTGCCAAAGGGCGTAAAATAGTGGTATACTCAATAAAAATCAAAGAGCAAACTAGAAAGCTAGGCGAGGAGAGAAAGTATATGAAAAGATTAGCGGACGGTTTTTTGAGCGGACTTTAATTGTTTCATAACAAGTAGATGGAGAGTTTATAGATCCCATGATTTACAAGGAAAGTATGACAAGTGATTTCTTTGTGGAGTGGTTCAAAACGCTAGTCCTACCTGCTTTGAAGACACTTTATGTCATTGTCATGGACAATACTAGTTTTCATCCCAAGAACATCTTGGATGAACTGTGCATCCAAGATAAACACTTTTTCTTGCCTCTACCGCCTTATTCACCAGATTTGAATCCTATTGAGCAAGATTGGGCTATCTTGAAGAAGAAAGTGACGGATTTATTAAGGAAAGTCCCAAATATTTTTGAATGTTTAGAGCGCTCTTTTAAAACTAAATGACTATATATACTTACTCCACTTTTTATACAAAAAGAAAAATCGCTAGTCCTAAGAATAGCGATTTAATCACGTTTTTAAGCTACTAATGTAGTTACTCTATTATTTAAGATTGCTTGTCACGACACCATATTTTTCAGAAAGTTGTGCCCAAGTAGCACCTTGTTTTCTCAATTCATAGATATGAACTTTATCTTCGTAATTGAGTTTCATCAAAAAACACCCCAAAAGTTAGAGTTTTCCTGTCTAACTTTTGGGGTGCGGTTCACCTATATGAGCCAACTTTCTTATTGTCAATATTTTTGAAAAAACAATTTTAAATTAGATGATTTTTCTTTACAAAATAAATAAGAAATCAATATAAATTCCAAAGTGCCCAAAGAAATAACTAACAAATTAGCAAAAAAATAATCCCAATTACTATTCATAAAGTCCTCTATAGTTTGTGTTAGAACAAATAAAAATGATGGGAAACCTATCAAAGCTACGATCGCAATTTCTATAAAGATACCAATAATCATTAAAATAGAGTAAATACTTGCAATAATATTTTTCGATTTTCTTTTAGTAAAAAAGTTCTTTAACACCATTCTAGACTCATTCATAAGATTTCTTGAATTTGATAAATCTGAAATCAAATAATATAAATCTGTTTTTAGATAGAACTTAAACTCAAACAATATACCAACAATGAGCAGAAACTCTGCAATTCTAGTAATACTAAATAAAAGTCCATTCTTTAGAATAATTGAACATAAACACAATAATGATAAAATAAATAAGTCACATATTATACCCGATAAGTATACAATAATTCTTTTTGTCTTTCCTAAAATCCAAATATTATCAATTTTAGTTTGGAACACAAAATAAAATAATCGCCGACCAATTCCAACATGACCTAATTCACCACTCAATAGTCTAATTGCCATAAAATGACTAAATTCATGCAAAAATACTAAAATAAAATCCAGAATTGTTATAGTAAACGTAATTAATAATAACGACCTAGAAAAAAATATTTGCTTATAATTCAAATTAAATAAGTCGGAATGTTTAGCAATAATAAAAGAGTAAGTAGTAATTAAATAGATAAGTAATGCAATAAAAAATTTTTTGGTAAAAATCTTTTTTAATATATCTTGAGTAATCAATGGAAAACTAATCCCATCAATATTAATAGTTTCTGACTCAAATTTTTTACCATCAGCATACTCTATAAAATTGAGTTCAATTAAATTTCGAATAAACTCATCTATATCTTCTACTTTATAATTATCATATTCATCTAAAATGATTTTCTGGTGATAAATATCATTAATAATACCGATAGTATCATAAGGTATTTCTATATATTTATTTATAGAAGTTCTACCAATAATGATTGTTTCTTTTGATTCCTGACGTAGAAAAAAATCAGAAAAAAACTCAATATTTCGATAAGTATTCTTCATAATACAATACCTCAATTAACCCTGACCAATCTAAGATGCATCCTACAAAATCAACAATATCTAGCCCGGGCATTTCATATGTATCAGGAGTATTGACAGAAGAAGTTGCATCTTCTATATAAGTAACTTTAAATCCTCTATCATTGAATATAATTGCACTAAACAGACAACAATATTCGGCATTAAATCCACATATTACTACTTCATCAACGTTATTTTTCTTCAATATCTCTAATAAATCAGTTTGGATAAAAATATTCGGTGTACTCTTTTCTATAATATAGTCTGATTTAGATTCCACAAAACTTTCTAAGTCAGACTTAGATTTATCACTAAAATAGATAATAGAAGTTGGTTCATAATCAATATGTTTTGTCGAAATAATAATACCCTTCTTTTCTTTTATGTAATCTAGCAATGATTTTATATTAGACAATTCTTTATCAAACTGTTTTCCCGAAATCATTCCCTTTTGACAATCTAAAATAATAAGTGCCTTCATAATGTCTCCAACAATCTAATTGCTCTGGTTAATATTTTTTTTACATTCTTCAAAGACGAGTTATTTCTATCTAATAGGGGATTAAACTCTACAACATCTAATCCAATAATATTTATCTTATCAAATAAATCAAGAAAAGAAATTAATTCATCTATCTCAAAACCTTCTGGAATTTGATATGCCGTTCCAGGATTATTCATAGGTTCTAGTATATCTACATCTATTGAGAGATAGAATTTTTTATTTCTATTCTTGTTTATCATATCGTTAAGTTGATTAAAATCAGTTATAAATAAATCATCTCTTGTTTCATAAAATGGTAATCTAGGTTCTCTAACTCCAATATGCCATATCGAAACGTTTTCCTTTTCTCTAATTTTTTCAACATAATTATGATGATTAATAGGAAGAAATTCACTAGTTCCAGCACAGTCAAAATGAGCATCAAATTTAACATAAATAATTTCATCTTTATTTCTTTGAGTTAATCCTTCCAAAATCGAATAGGATACTGAATGGTCACCACCAAAACCAAGAATTTTTTTATTTTCTACTTTACTAAGATTGTTTATTACTCTTTCATGAAACGCATTATATCCTTCTCCAGGAATATAAAGAATATTCCCAAAATCTTCAACATACCTTCCGAATTGACTTGAATAAGTAAAAGAGCAAGACTGGAAATAAAAATCATTACTAGTTGATGAAAAACCAGAGTAGTATCTTCTAATATAATTCGGCGCCTCCTTAGAACCTGTAGGTCCAGTAGATCCTGAATCATATGGAAGACCCACAAATAAAATTCTTTTATCATAGTCATTCATATCACTATCAAAAATAGAATTTCCAAGCTCTCTATTTAAAATAATCGAATTTTTATTATTACTAAGTAAATTTAAATCTAACATCATCTTCTTTACTTGAGCTAATTCACATTCTGAAATTTCAAACTTTCCAAAAATTTCGGACTCTTCTTCGTTGATCAAAGAACATATAACATCATAGGTCAATTTATTTATATTAGCCTTTTGTCCTGTTTGCAAATTAATCAACTCTATTAAATCACTGTCAATCAATTTTACTGAAATGGATTCTTTCTTGATGTCCATAAGCTAGCTCCTTTTTTAAAAAGAGTTCGGGACATCGTCACCAAACTCTAAAACGATTAGTATCAAACTAACGAATCAAAAATAATCGAACCTTTTTTACCAATTTATAAAACTATCGTTCTAAATTAATAATGACACTAATCATAAAATAGATAAAAGCTCGATTATGTCCCAAAAAGCAAAGTTCTAAACTTCACTATGATTCTGGATTAATAGTATTACGACCGCCACGCTTTGTGAGCTCGACAGTGTCCAACACTTTAATCTCAATTTTCTTAGGCTTTTTATTATCTGCCATGAGACTTTTCCTCCTAATTAATTAGTAGTATTGATTAACGTCCCTCTCCAGGGACATGATGACAACAAAAACAATCTTGATTAGTTTCTATACTTTCATATGAAATATCGTAATCTCTATAATCAATTGTCAGGATTTTATTTAGGACCCTAGGTTTTTCTATATCAGTAATAAATCGGATAAAATCAAATATCATGAATGATGTGATACAAGAAGATGTTGCAGCCAAACAGTTATTTTGTGTTGCATACCCATTTTTTAAAACTTCATTGTACTTCACAAATCCCTCTGATGATTTCATCTTCAAATTAAGTTCCCTACAATTAAAACAACTTGATTCCTCTGGAATAATCGTTTGAAAATATGAAGACGCTTCACTATTGCCACCATACAACCAAGCCACTCCAGTTTTAAAACAGGCTTCGTTAATCCATTTATAAATCCAAATAGAAGGTTGATCGGCAGCACAAAATACAAAATCAATTTCATGATCGTTTATTAATTTTTCCACATCAGCTGGAGATGTAACTTTTAGCTGATAGGTAATAAATTTGATACTACTATCAAATTCAGAAATCTTATTTGTGGCACATTCTGATTTGAGCTTACCAATATCAGACTCATTATAAAGAATTTGCCTATTTAAATTAGATAAATCAACACTATCAAAGTCAACTCCAATTATAGTACCTACCCCTAGTGCTGATAAATTCATTACCAAAGATGAACCAACACCTCCTAGACCAATTACTAACACATTCGAATCAATTATCTTTTTCATGTAATCTATTTTGTGATTACCAGACGCATCAAAATTAGATAAAAAATTCATAGTTCTACTATGTCTTTCAATTTGGTTAGGAGTTAGTTCACTATTCAAAGTTAGTTCAAAATCTTCTAAAACGACAGGATAGTTTTCTAACTCGCTTAAAATTTCTGACACTTCTCTAATAGTGATAGTTGGGAAATCAACAGAAAGTAAATCGGCAATGTCTTCCTCGCTATGAAAACCATCACAAAGTTTCAATATATTATACACTAGATGGTCATCATCTGATATTTCTAATGCAAATCCAGGAGTAGAACCTATTGATAATTTATTTTCATACGGAATTAGAGCTAACTGCTTTTTGAAATATGGTTTTCTCATTTTTTATTTTCCAATCTTTCAAATTTTATTTCGGCATAATATTAGCTGGACCTGGATCAATCCCTCTAGCTATCTTACGAACTTGAGGTGTTCTCGCAATCCCTAACAGAATTAATCCAATAACTAATACAGCAACTATTTTCTTAAACAAGCTTCTCATATACCTCTCCTTTTTTTCTTTCATTTATTTTATCACTTCAAAATTAGCTCGTCAAGTATTTTTATAATGTTTTTTTATTTTTTTTTTTTTGATACTTTTTTGTATCTAAGATAAGTTTAAAAAACGATGCTCACTTGAACACCGTATTCATTATTCTGTTATATCTGCAATGTAATGCTCAACTTTCAAAGCCATTGACATGTTTTCCTCTAATTTGTAAAGGAAATGAGCTGTCTCAAAATATTCTTTCACTGAACTTTTAGAAGAGAAATTTTCACTTACGTTTCCCATCAATAAGTACAAATCAGCCAAAAGATAATTCGTTCTGTAAGCCTTACATTGTTTTATAGTAGCTGTAATTTTAGTAATAGCTTCTTCAATATTTTTCTGTAACCATAGATAACGACAAACGTTGTAGTTAAACTTAATAGATAGTTCTAACTCTTCGATTGTACTCAAATTGAGTTGATTTATTTGATACTCTAGTTTTTCACGAATTTTATTGAAACGACCTAAATCTCCAATATCATAATAAAAATTGAATAGGGTGTTTGAAACTTGGAGATAGTTCAAATCAGATACACTTAACTGTGATAATACCCCCTCTAATCGTACAATCGCATCTTCTTTCTGTCCGTAAAAATAAAAATCTATCAGAGATTTTATCCATTCCATGTAGATTTTATCTGCTAAAGATAGGCGGTGAGCTTTTACATTCTCCAATTCATATATATATTTCAATGATTCATAATTACGATTTGTGATAAAAGTCTGTGCTAATTTCTTAAATTCTGATAGCTCACCAACTTCTTCTACAATATTCTCATCAAAAAAATAGTCCATACTAACTTTTAATTTTTTAGCCAGAGCATGTAAAAAATCAGCTCCAGGCGTGAACTCGCCACTCTCTAATCGGCTAATTTGCCCCTGTTTACAAATACCTTCAGCTAGTTCTCGCTGAGACATT
The DNA here is from genome assembly GCF_013277475.1 of Streptococcus sp. k-628. NCBI lineage: Bacteria > Bacillati > Bacillota > Bacilli > Lactobacillales > Streptococcaceae > Streptococcus > Streptococcus sp. k-628. The sequence goes on along the minus strand of NZ_VMMZ01000002.1, from coordinate 3,249 downwards.
TTTAATTCTTTCCGTCTATTTTTTAATCTTGTTGCTAATAGTGTGCCCACGTTTGCATTTTCCTCTTCTATTTGATTTCAGTGTTAATTGTAACATGATTAAATCTAAAATTCAAATCAATGATTCGAAAGATACAAATTGTAGATAAAATCTATTTTGTAATTCATCGTCAACTTATTTACTTTCCATTTCTTCATTCAAACGCTTTATAAACTTATTCAGCTTCAACGCCACTTTTCATACCTATCACTTTCTAATTCCAACTGTTCCCCTAGTTCTTTCTGCCCCTTTCCGTATCTATTTTCCTAGAAATTGATTAGTGCTATTATACCATATTTCAGAAAGGACAGAAAAGCTCCACCACATAGGAGCCAAATCCCTCCACATAAACAAAGTCCCTTGCCAGGGGGCATAAAATAGTGGTATACTCAATAAAAATCAAAGAGCAAACTAGAAAGCTAGGCGCAGACAGTACTTTAGTACGGCAAGACGACGCTGACGTGGTTTGAATTTGATTTTTGAAGAGTATTAATAAAGATGTACAAGAAGTGAGATTAATTTTGTATGAAAAACAAGGAGAGAAATTTATGAAAGTAGAACTACAGATTAGTGAGACTTACGAAGAGGAAAAGTTGATTGTTCAAGCACCTCAGCCCACAGATAAAGTCCAGAAAGTCATCGAGTTTGCAGAAAATCTTGACCGAAAAGAAAAAATCAAAGGAAAAATCGATGATCAGGTCTATCTCGTTGAGATTGGTAAGATACAACGCTTCTATATCGAGAATCGGAAGGTTCTAGCAGAAACGGCGAGTCAGACCTACAACATTGATTTACGGCTCTATCAAGTCCTTGAACTCCTGCCAACCAATTTTATCCAAATTTCCCAATCAGAAATCATCAATATCGACTCCATCTCCCATCTCAAGCTTACGCCCAACGGCCTGGTAGAAATTTTCTTGAAAAACGAAAGCTTCACCTACTCTTCACGCCGTTATCTAAAAACCATCAAGGAGAAATTAGAACTATGAAAAAACAAATCTTCCACGACGCAGCTACTGGTGTCCTCATCGGCCTCATCCTCTCTATCATCTTTTCACTCATTTATGCACCGAGTACTTATGCCCCACTGAATCCCTACTCTCTCATCGGCCAAGTGATGGCTCAGCATCAGGTTCACGGTGCCCTGGTCTTGCTCTACTGTACACTTATTTGGGCAGCTATCGGTATGCTCTTCAACTTTGGCAACCGCTTATTCAGCCGTGACTGGAGCATGCTCCGTGCAACTCTGACTCATTTCTTCCTTATGCTGGCTGGCTTTGTCCCACTAGCAACCCTAGCAGGTTGGTTCCCCTTCCACTGGATCTTCTATCTCCAACTCATTATCGAGTTTGCGATTGTCTATCTCATTATCTGGGCTATTCTCTATAAAAGAGAGGCTAAAAAAGTAGATCACATCAATCAACTCTTAGAGCATAGAAAGTAAGAAACTCATAATAAGCAAATCCGAGAAAGAAACTTCTCGGTTTTGCTTTACCCTGCTGTACCTTGCTATCATAGCAGTTATTTTCAGATCTTCTTTGTAAATTTTCTGTAATTTTCTATCTTTTTTCAAAATATTCTTGCATTTTCCCAAAGTTTTTTGTAGAATATAGATTACATATCCAGATTATTCTGAAAATTCAAAAAGGAGCATCTATCATGTCGCAAGCTATTTCGTTAAATCAATCAACCTGGACAAGTAAACTAAAAGCAATGGGCCCTGGAATCCTAATGGCAACTGCCGCTGTTGGAGGTTCCCACATTGTATCCTCCACTCAAGCTGGCGGTTCTTACGGTTGGTCTCTACTTCTCTTGGTCATCTTAGCCAATGTCTTTAAATATCCATTTTTCCGTTTTGGTGCTGAATACACAGCTGATACTGGAAAGACTTTGGTTGAAGGTTATGCCGAAAAAGGAAAACTCTATCTCTGGATTTTCTTTATCCTCAATGTCTTTTCGGCTATGGTCAACACAGCTGGTGTCGCTATTCTGTGCTCAGCTATCATCGCCAGCGCCTTCCCAATGATTGGACTTAGCATTACTCAGTGGTCCCTCATTCTCGTTGCAATCATTTGGGCTATGCTACTCTTTGGAGGCTACAAACTTTTAGACGGCATGGTCAAATGGATTATGTCTGCCTTAACCATTGCGACTGTTCTTGCAGTTATCATCGCAGCGGTCAAGCATCCAGAATACAGTTCTGATTTTGTCGAGAAGACACCTTGGCAAATGGCAGCTCTGCCCTTCATCGTCTCCCTCCTAGGATGGATGCCGGCTCCTATTGAAATTTCAGCTATCAATTCACTTTGGTCAGCTGAAAAGAGAAAGACCGTCAACTTTAACACAGAAGACGCTCTGTTTGACTTTAACACTGGTTATATTGGAACAGCTATCCTAGCCGTCTTCTTTGTGGCACTGGGAGCACTGATTCAGTATCCTACAGGGCAGGCGGTTGAAGCTGCTTCAGCCAAATACATCTCTCAATTCGTGGGCATGTATGCCTCTGTTCTTGGCGAATGGTCCCGTTACTTGATTACCTTTATTGCCTTCCTGTGTATCTTTGGAACAGTTATCACTGTTATCGATGGCTATTCTCGCGTCAATCAGGAATCTCTCCGACTGCTAATCAGTCAAAAAGAAGACAATCGTAAATCTTTGAACATCTGGATGACCATCACTGCTATCATCGGTATCGTCATTATCAAGTTCTTCGCTGGTCAGGTTTCAACCATGCTCCGCTTTGCCATGATTGGTTCTTTCCTGACAACACCATTCTTCGCTCTTTTAAACTACGCCTTGGTAACGCGTGAAAACAAACATCTTCCTTCTTGGCTCAAACACCTTGCTATTGCAGGATTGATTTTCCTCTTTGGTTTCGCCATCTTCTTTATCTACGCACTCGCAATCGGAAAAGCAGGTTAACTGACAAGCGCGAGATGAAGATAATACTCTTCGCAAATCAAATTCAAACCACGTCAACGTCGCCTTGCCGTACTCAAGTACAGCCTGCGGCTAGTTTCCTAGTTTGCTCTTTGATTTTCATTGAGTATAAGACAAAATGAACTTGAAAATTCCAAGTTCATTTTTTATATGTTTTATTAAGGAGCAAAACGGATGCAGACCGCTTCGGGAACACGGAAGTCGTTGGAGAGTTCTGCTAGACGACCATTGTCACAATTACGTTTAAAGACAGTGGCATTGTCAGAGTCT